>JBEKGQ010000046.1:0-17352 GCA_050012715.1 Polyangiaceae bacterium | reverse complement strand
GGCATCGTGACGGTCATGGTCGAAGGTGGCGCCGAGCTCGCGGGGAGCCTCCTGGCGGCGGCGGTCGTCGATGACCTCCACTGCTTCATCGCCCCCATCCTGCTCGGACCGCGGGGCCGCCCGGGGGCGGTGGACTGGGCCGGCCCGGCCACCCCGGCCGAGGCGCCTTGCATCGGCGACCCGCAGTGGGAGGTCTGCGGCGTCGACGCGCACGTATGGGGCAGCCTGAAGTATCCCCCCCGCTGAGCTCTGCTCCTCCGAAGGCCCCTCCAAGCGCCCGACCGCCGCTCCTTGGCGATCTGCGTGGAGGGGCATTACATTGGCAAAGGCGCGATGGTCCGCACGATCCTGCACTATCCCGATCCGCGTCTCCGGGAGCCCGGCAAGCGGGTGGAGACGCTGACGCCCGAGCTCCGCCAGCTCATCGACGACATGGCGGAGACCATGTATGCCGCTCCCGGGGTCGGGTTGGCCGCCACGCAACTAGGCGAGCTCTGGCAGATTTTCGTCGTCGACTGCGCCGAGGAGGGTCAGCCGAGTGACCTCCGGGTCTTCGTGAACCCGGAGATCGTGTCCACCGAGGGCGCGGTGACGTTCGACGAGGGATGCCTCAGCTTTCCCGGGGCCCGCGAGGAGATCGAGCGTGGCGCGAAGGTACGCGTAAGAGCTCAAGATCGCGACGGAAAGTGGTTCGAGCTCGAAGCGGAGGGCCTGCTGGCAGTGGCCGTCCAGCACGAGTACGACCACCTCCAGGGGGTCTTGATGATCGACCGTCTCGGACCGCTGAAAAAGAGGCTCCTTCACCGGAAGATGCTAAAGCGCGAGGCAAGCGCCACCGCTTGAGGCGTGCATCGGCGCACAATCTCGTCGGTATTTGCGGCGGCTCAGGTCGCCGCAGAGCACGGCGCGTGGAACAACGGTGTCCCGAGGAACGTTTCGGCCTGGGCGTAGACCAAACCGTTCTGTTGCCCCGTACTCCCCGGCATAGTCAGTGACCACTCCCCTCCCCCTCCCGGTTCATCCCGTCCGCGACGGCGCCCCCACGGACGCCGTGACGACCTACTTCGAGCAGCTCGCTCGAGTGCCCCTCCTCACCCGCGAGGGCGAGGTCGACCTGGCGCGACGCATCGAGGACGGCGAGCGCCGCACCCTGCGCGCCATCGTCGCCTCTCCCGTCGGTGCGCGCGAGCTCGCCGCCATCGGTCGCGCGCTGCGCGACAAGAAGCTTCGCCTCCGCGACGTGACGCGCGCCACCGTCGACGACGAGGGGGACGACGAGGAGCGCATCGCCAAGAGCATCGCCGACGCGCTCGAGCGGGCGGGCAACCTGGCCCGGAACCGACGCGTCTCGGCCCGCACGTGCGACGAGCTCGTCGAGGCGCTGCTCGAGGTACGCCTCACCAAGCGGGCGCTCGATCGCGTGGTCGCCAAGCTCCGCGCGATGCGCGACGACGCGCCGGTGACCCGTCGGCGCACGCTCGACACGGCGCTCTCGACCATCCGCGCCGGCGAGGCCAGCGGCGAGCGCGCCAAGGCGAGCCTCATCTCGGCCAACCTGCGCCTCGTCGTGTCCATCGCGAAGCGCTACCGGAACCGCGGCCTCCACCTCCTCGATCTCATCCAGGAGGGCAACCTCGGCCTCATGCGCGCGGTCGACAAGTTCGAGTACAAGCGTGGCTACAAGTTCAGCACGTACGCGAGCTGGTGGATCCGCCAGAGCGTGAGCCGCGCCATCAGCGATCAGGCGCGCACCATCCGCATCCCCGTGCACATGGTGGAGACGCACAACAAGCTCTCGAAGACCCTGCGCGACATGGTGCAGGAGGGCGGCGAAGAGCCGAGCGCGGACGACCTCGCGGCGCGCATGAACGTGCCGGTGGAGAAGATCCGGATGCTGCTCGAGGCGACGCGCGATCCGATCAGCCTCGACGCGCCGGTGGGCGAGGACGGAGGCGCGACGGTGGGCGACTTCGTCGAGGATCCGTCCTTCCCGTCCCCCGACGACGCCCTCGGCGACAACGAGCTCTCGCGCGAGACCCGGGATCTCCTGAAGCTCCTCTCGCCGCGCGAGGAGCAGGTGCTGCGCATGCGCTTCGGCATCGACTCGCCGGGGGACCTCACGCTCGAGGAGGTGGGCAAGAGCTTCGAGCTGACCCGCGAGCGCATCCGCCAGATCGAGACGAAGGCGCTGCGAAAGCTTCGCCTGCCGTCGTTCCACCGCAAGCTGAAGACCCACATCGAGCGGTAACGGCTGGGCGCCGATGATCGCGCTGGCAAGAGCTTGCCGGGTGACGCGAACCGGTCGCTGACGCTCCCGGCTCTGTGGTCACTTCCGCTTGAAGACGCCCCCGTCGAGCTTCACCCCGCGCGCGGCGAAGTCGTTCGCCATGCGCGGCACGACGCCGGTGGCGGCGTAGGCACCCTCGCCCGTCCCGTCGGCGCTCAGCACGAAGAGGTCCCTCGTCACGACGCCCTTCGCGTCGCTCCCGCCCAGCTCGGCGACGCGCAGCACGCGCTGGCGCCCGTCGGCCGAGCGCACGACCTCGACCGCCACGTCGAACGACTCGCCCACCGCCTCGCGGGACGCCTCGACCGATGCCCCGGGGCGCGCGAGCGCGATCTGCGACGCCAGCCGCGCCAGCCCGTGACGCAGCGAAGGCGCGCCGACTCCAGCGAGGACGCCCTCGCAGCCTTCGCCGATCGCGTCGATGACGGCGGCCGCCACCGCGCCGCCGAGCGAGGCCACGACGAGCCGATCGGCGCCCAGGCGCGACGCCGCCCGCACCGACTCCTCGCCGCGGGCCCCGTGATCGGACAGCGACAGCGCCACCACCTGAGCCTGGGCGATCGCTATCTCGTCGGCGTCCTGAAGGACCGCCACGCGCTCGCCGGCGGGCGCCCCCGAGGCGAGCGCCCCGAGGGTGGCGGCGACCACCGCCGCGCCGGAGCCCACCACGAGCACGTTCGCGCGCGCGGCGAGGCAAGCCTCGAGGAACGACGCGATCGACCGCGACATCGTCCCCGAGCGCACCATCTCCTCGAGCGTGGACTCCACGCGCCGGCGCTTCCGCACCGTGAGCACCCAGGTGCTCGCCGCCGGGGGCGCGATCGCCACCATGTGCGCGCCACGCGCGAGGCGACGCTCGATGACGAGCTCGCCTTCGTGCCACGACTCGCCGGACTGGTGAGCCAGGCGCGCGACGACCCGCCCCAGCGCCTCCTCGCTGGTGAACGACGGGTCGGCGAGCGTCGGCTGGCCGTTCTTCATCGCCAGCACGTAGTCGGGCCGGGCCACGTGGATCTCGAGCGTCTCCTCGTCCTCGAGCAGGGGCCCGATCGGGCCGAGCCCGACGAGCTCGCGAAGCGCGTCCCGCGCCAGCAGCTCGAGGTCGGTCCCCTCCGGGGCCTCGCCCTCTTCGCGCATCGCCTTCGCCTGCTCACGCACGGCGCGGTCGATCTGTTGCGACAAGCCCTCGTCGACGACCGGCGAGTGCTTGAGCGCCCCGAGGTCGACCACGTCGGCCACCCGGTCCACCAGCGTGATCAGCGCCAGGCGCCTCGCGGCCTGCTGCGGCGTCTCGCGCGGCAGCGCACGGCCCGCCGGAGGCGCCACCGAGCGCACGACCACCGGAGCCTGCACCTGCACCTGCGCCGGGGCCGCCGTGGACGCGGCGCGCTGCGTGCCGGCGCCAGCGCCCGGTCCCAGCGGTGACGTGCGGCCGCGCGGGTCGGCGGCTTGCGGGACTCGTGGCGGCCCGGGCACCTTGGGAACGGCCGCCGGGCCTCGGCCCTCGGGCGAGCTCTCGCTGTCGTCGGGATCGCGCTCGAGCGGATAGTGGCTGACGCTCTGGTCCGACGGCAGACGCTGGGCCGCGCTCGCGACCATCGGCGGAGGCTGCACCACCACGGGCGCGTTGGGCGCCGAGCCAGCGGCGGGCAGCGGCGGAGGTCCCCCCTGGGACTGGAGCGCTCCGGGCGCGGGCGGCGCCGGGGTGGCGTCGCGCTGCAGCGGCCCGAGCCGCGCCGGGGTGCGTCCCTGCGAGTCGTCGTTCGGTCCGTAGGTCTGGTCGGGGAGCGGCGGCCCGGCCTGCGCCGCCGTCGTCTCCAGGCGCAGGACGAAGTCGCCGATGTAGATCTTGTCGCCCTCGCGGACGATGGTCGCCTGGGAGATCTTGCGCCCGTTGACGTAGGTGCCGTTGGTGCTCTTGAGGTCGGTGACGATGAACCGCCCATCGCGAAAGAGGAGGCGGGCGTGATGCTTCGAGACGTTGCCCTTCGGGAGCATCAAGTCGTTGCCCTGGACCCGGCCGACGTTGATCTCGTTCTTGTCGAAGGCCTCCCGACGCTCCGCGCCTCCCTTTTCACTGATGATGATCGTGAACATTCAGTCCCTCGAGGGGGGAGACAATCCGCACTCCCACGTTTCGCGCGAAGATGCGCGTCGCACGCGCATCACGGCAGGACCCGCATGCCGTGACGAGGCGGGCTCCGGGGGGAATTGTCGAGGGCCTACACGCAGCGTGTCAACTGCGTGGAAGAGATTCGCTACTTTGCCGGCTTTCTTGCCGCGGCGACCCCCGCCACGTCGCCCGCTCGGGCGCCACCCTTGGCGCGTACCTCGGTCGTCACCTGCGCCAGGAGCTCACCGGCGAGCGCGATCACGTCCCGCGTCTCGAAGCCGCTGCTTCGCAGCTCGCGGTAGATCGTCTTCGCGAGGATGGCGAGGGTCCGGGGCTCACGGGCGCCGGGAGTGTCACCGAAAGGGAGCAGAGCCATGGGGTCGGGGTTCTCGGTTCACGCCGCAATGCGGCGAAGCCGGGGCGGCTTCCAGGGGGCGCAAGTACAAGCGACATGCCACCGCGCGATGGACCTCGAGACCTCGAAATCAGCGAGCAAATGGGGGGTCCTGCGAAGAGCCCTGCGCACGTCCCCGGGAGAAGCACGCGAATGCGGCTTCGCGCTCGCGAGCTTCCGACGCGCCGAGCCGACGAGGCGCGCCGCAGCGTGACAAGTGGTAGGCCTCCCGAAGGTCGACTAGGGTTGCCCACCCGATGGCGGACGGTGACGGCTTCGTTGCGCGCTGGACCCGCCCCGAATCGCGATCGCGGCGGCTCCTCCTCGGCGCCTTCGTCTACCTCTTGTGCACCACCGCGTACGCGAGCGTCGCGGGGCCCGACCGGCTGCTGCACCACACGCAGTACAACCACTACGCCCTCCTCGCCGACGCGTGGCTGCACGGACGCCAGTACCTGGCGAACGGGCCGCCCAGCTACGCGATGAACAACGACTTCGTCGAGTTCCAGGGCAAGACCTACATCAGCTTCCCGCCGCTGCCGGCGATGCTCATGCTTCCGCTGGTCAAGCTCTCGGGCAGCGCGGAGGACTTCCGCGACGGGCAGTTCATCGTGTGGCTCTCCGGGCTCGCGCCCGCGTTCCTCTTCCTCGTCCTCGAGAAGCTGCGACGCACCGGGCGCGCGCCGCGCACCGAGCGCGAGAACGTGATCCTCTCGCTGCTCTTCGCGTTCGGGACCGTCTATTTCTTCACCGCGGTCGAGGGGACGGTCTGGTTCGCGGCGATGGTCGTCGCCACCGCGGCCTCGGCGCTCTACGTCCTCTTCGCGCTCGACGCGGAGCGGCCGCTCCTCGCCGGCGCCATGATCGGTTGCCTCTACCTGAGCCGGCCGCCATCGATCCTCATGGCGCTCCTCTTCGCGCTCGAGGCCATCCGCGTCGCGATGCGCTCCGACCGGACGATCGACCTCCGCGACGTCGCCCGTCGCTACGTGCTCTTCGCGCTGCCCATCCTGGCGGCGTTCGCCTTCGTCGCGTGGACCAACTGGACGCGCTACGGCCGCCCGACGCCGGTCTACTTCGACCACGAGTTTCTCACCGTCGCCTGGCGCTCGCGCATGATGCGATGGGGCATGGTGAGCTACCACTTCCTCGCGAAGAACCTCGGGGTCTCGCTGACGAGCCTCCCCTGGGTCGCCGCGCCCGACGGCCGCGCCGCCTTCGGGGCCCCGTTCAAGGTCAACGAGCACGGCCTCGCGCTCTGGTTCACCACGCCGCTCTACGTCTGGCTGCTGTGGCCGAAGCGCTTCGACGGCGAGCCCGGGCGAAAGTGGCTGTACGTCGTCGCCGCCCTCTCGGCGGCGCTCCCCGCCGCGATGGATCTGATGTACCAGAACTCGGGATGGCGGCAGTTCGGGTACCGGTTCTCGAACGACTATGCGGTCCTGCTCTTCGTGCTCTTCGCCGTCGGGGCGCGGCCGATGCGCTGGCTCTTCGCGTCGGCGGCGGCCTGGGGGGTGGCGTGGAACCTCTTCGGTGCCATCACGTTCGACCGGGGCGTCTTCGATCGCTTCTACTTCCGCGACGGGTCGCAGACCATCGTGTATCAGCCGGACTGAGATGACGAGCGGGCGAAGCATCGGGTGGCTCGTGGGATCGGCGGCAGCGGCGTTCATCGCCTGCCGGAGCGGCGGCCGTCCGTCGACGCCCCCCGGCGTGACGCTCGCGAGCCTCTCGGTGACGAGCAAGACGTTCATCTCCAACGGCGCCATCCCCGTCGACGACAGCTGCGACGGCGCCGACCGCTCGCCGCAGCTCACCTGGAGCGCGCCCCCCGCCGGCACGCGCGCGCTCGCCATCGTCGTCGACGACCCCGACGCCATCGGCGGGGAGTTCACCCACTGGCTCGCCTACAACCTCGCCCCCACCACCTCCAGCCTGCCCGAGGGCGTCGACTCGGCGACGCTCGGCGGCGACGAGGGGACCAACTCGTTCGGGCGCGTCGGCTACGCGGGCCCTTGCCCGCCCCGGCGCGAGATGCACCGTTACGAGTTCCACGTCTTCGCCCTCGACGCACCCCTCGCGGCGCGTCCGGGTGCGACCCGCGAGCAGGTCGACGACGCGATGAGCCAGCACGTCATCGCCGAAGGCACGCTCGTCGGTACGTTCGCGCACTGACCTCCTTCCCTGAACGGGTGCCCGTCCAGCCGCAACCGGCAGCGTGAACCTCGCCGGGTCCAGGCTCTCCGACAAAACCTGCGAGTGCGACGCGTGCTGCGATGGGCACGCGGACTGCACGCGCCGAGGACCGCCATGCGACACCTCGTCCCCGCCGCGCTCGCCGTGCTCGCCGCGCTCACCGCCGCCGGCGTCGTCGCCGCGGGGTGCGGCAGCAGCGGCAAGTCCAGCGCTTCCGGCGGGAGCGACTCCGGCGCCGCGGGCGACGCGACCACGATGACCGACGCGCCCGCCACGGGCGAAGGGGGAGCGAACGAAGGTGGAAGCGGCGGCGACGGCGGCGCGGCGCACACCGCGAAGCTCCCGGTGAAGAACGTCGTCTTCTTCGTGAAGGAGAATCGCACCTACGACGTCTACTTCGGCAAGTTCCCCGGGGGCCGAGGGGCCGACGCCGGCGTCATCTGCGACGGCGGGACGGTCCCTCTCCAGCGCCTGCTCGACCGCTCCAGCCCGGACATCAGCCACGCCTGGGACGCCGCGCTCCTCGCCTACAACGACGGCGGGATGAACTGCTTCGACCAGATCCCCAAGGACGCCGGCTACCCGGGCGGCGGTCCGCTCGGCTACCAGGTCGCCGACGAAGCCGACATTCCCAACTACTGGGCGCTCGCGAAGACGTTCGTCCTCTCGGACGACTTCTACTCGAGCCTCCACGGCCCGAGCTTTCCGAATCACCTCTACACGATCGGCGCGACGAGCGGCGGCGTGCGGGACAACCCCAACGCCGCCGACATGACCCTCACCGCCGCCCCGCAGGTGGGCCCCTGCACGTCCGCCACGAGCTGCCCCGATCCCGGCGAGGCCGGGCTCGAGCCGAGCGACGTGACGCCCTACAAGGTGACGAGCGGCATCTGGGGCTGCGACGCGGATCCGAAGGTGCGCGTCCCCGTCATCGACGAGGAGGGCGAGGTCGAGAACATCTACCCGTGCCTCGACTTCCAGACGATGGGCGACGAGCTCGACGCCGCGGGCGTCAGCTGGAAGATGTACGCGCCGATCGAGAGCGTGGACGACGCCGGCTTCCAGGGCTCGGGCGGCTACATCTGGACGGTGTACGACGCCATCCGTCACATGCGAGACAGCCCGGCCTGGGCCCAGCACGTGGTGTCGATCGACGAGTTCACGGTGGACGCGAAGAACGGCACCCTGCCGAGCGTCTCGTGGATCTCCACGCCGACCCCCGTCAGCGAGCACACTCCGAACAGCGTCTGCACCGGCGAGAACTGGACGGTGAGCCTCCTCCAGGCGCTCGCCGGGGGGCCGCAGTGGAGCCAGAGCGCGGTCTTCCTCACGTGGGACGACTTCGGCGGCTTCTACGACCACGTGCCGCCGCAGCAGCTCGACACCTTCGGCCTCGGCTTCCGGGTCCCGCTCCTCGTCGTGTCGCCCTGGGCGAAGGGCGGTACGATCGACCATCAGCAAGCCGAGTTCAGCTCGGTGCTGAAGTTCATCGAGACCGATTTCGACCTGCCCCCGCTCACCGCCCGCGACGGCAACTCCATCGACATGACGCAGGACTTCGACTTCACGCAGACGACGCCCCTCGCGCTGCCCGCCCTCAAGCAGCGGACGACGACGCCGAACGGTGACGCCGGGTGCACGACCTACTAGAAGGGACCTACGGGAGACCGGGATGCGCACGACACCCTTCCTCTTCGCCCTCGCCACGACCACCCTCGCGACGGCTTCCGCGCTCGCCGACGAGGGCCCGCCGCCGCCGCCGCCACCCGACCTGATCCACGCGTCGGACGACAGCGCGCGCCACGAGATCGATCGCACGTCGCTCTACGGAGACGATGCGCGCATCCCGCAGCCCGGCACCATCATCGCCACCGGGAGCGTCTCGTACACCAACATCGGCTCGGATCCGACGCAGGTCTCCAGCCCGTATCCGGGCCAGACCGGTTGTTACACCGCTTCCGGCGCGTCGCACCCCTGCTACTCGACGTTCTCGAACAACACCGCCCAGCCCGGCGGCCAGATGATCGTCCAGGGCGAGTACGGCGTGTACTCGCACGTCTCGATCCTCGGAAACGTCATGGTCGGCGCGGGAGGCGGGGGCGCGGTGCCGAGCCCCGACGTGGGCGGAACGCTGGCCGCACGCTTTCAGCTTCTCCCCGACGCGTGGACCCACACCCACCTCGTCGTCGCGGGGGGCTACGTGCGCGAAGCGTGGAACCCGCCCGTCTACAACGACGACGCGACGCCGCCGGTGTGGATCCCGGGAACCGCCGGTGGCACCAACGGCGGGTACATCCAGGTCGCGATGTCCGGCGACGTCGGGCGGCTCCGCATGAACGGGATGTTCCACGGCCAGCACACCTTCGCCGACGGTCGCGATCCGCTCGACGTCACGGTCGACCTCGGCGCGTCCTACCGGGTCGCCGGGGAATTCCGGCTCGGCGCGGAGTACGTCGGGCAGGACCTCGAGGAGTCGTTCAGCCCCGGGGCCGAAGGCGGCGCGCGTCACTTCCTCGGCCCGGTCGCATCGCTCCAGCTCTGGAACGAGCGGATCACCATCATCGGCGGACCCTCGGTGGGGCTCTCGGCGATCTCGCCGGACTTCGTGGCGCGCGTCGCCATGTCCGTCGGCTTCTAGAGATTGGGACCATCCACGGGGCCCAGTGGATCCCCAGTCAGCGCGCTTCGGGTGGGATGGTCATGTGCTGCCCGGCCTTGACGCCATGCCGGCGCGACCATCCAGCGTTGACCTCGAGCACGTAGCGACCCGGGCAACCGACGGTGCGCGGGGCATCGTTCAGGGTTGGCGCGCTCTCGATGATGCCGACGACGAAGCCGTCCTCGTCGATGTGGATGAGGTCGAGCGGGATGCATGTGTTGTGCATCCAGAAGGGATGCTCGTCGCGCGTGCGCAGGTCGAAGAGCATCCCGTGGTCCTCCGGCATGCTCTTCCGATACATCAGCCCTCGCTCGGTATCGTGCGGCGACACGACGAGCTCGGCCTCGACCGCCACGCCGCCGGGCCGGGTCGCGTCGGGGAAGGCGACGTGCACCACGGGCACCTTGGGCGGCCCGCCTTCGGGGTCGACGGGACAACCGGGGGCCGGGCCGGGCGGGAGCGCGGCGGGCGCCTGCGACGGCGTAGGCAGCATGCAGCGCCCCGCGCTGCCCGCCGGGGCCTCCAGCGTAGGCACGACGGCGCTCGCGGCCGCCGGGGCGGGGCCCGCGCTCGGCGAGGGCGTGCTCCGCGAAGGGAAGTCTTCGGCGGGCGCCCGCGTACACTCGGCTGCCAGGGTCGCCACGAGGGCCAGCATCCACACGCGCATCCCAGCGCGCATAGCGCATCGCCTCACGGGACGACAAAAAGAAAACGGCACTGCATAGGGGCCCGGGGGGGGAGAGCCGGCCTACGCAGTGCCGTTGGGAGCTAATGCGACGCGCGTGCCAGAGCACCGCTCCAGGGATCCTGACCACTTGGACTGTGGGAAAGCGCCTCAGACTTCAGGATCGCAAAGAACGCGCGAAACGCGGGTTGCAGAAGTGAAAGGTACGCTCATGCGTACGTGAGCCGACCCGGTCGAGCTCGGCGGCAGAGGTTTACCGCGTTGCTGTGGCTGCCCCGGCGAGCGCAACCTGAGGCCAGCGTCGTAGCATCCGATGTTCGAGCGCCGGCGCGCCCCGCGTCCTGCGATCCTACGACCCACGACGATGGCTGCCAGCACCACCCCGCTCGCCGCGGCCGCCCCCTTCGCTCTGCCGAAGCCCGCGCGCCGCAAGTACAACAAGTGGCTCATCACGGTCTCGATCACGTTCGGGACGCTGATGGGCGCGATCGACTCGTCGATCGTGAGCGTGGCGATGCCCCACATGATGGGCACCCTCGGCTCGACGGTGCAGGAGATCACCTGGATCTCCACCGGCTACATCATCGCGAACGTCGTCGTCATGCCGTTCACGGCGTTCCTCGGGCGGCAGTTCGGGCAGAAGCGCGTCTACATGTTCTGCCTCGCGCTCTTCCTCCTCGGGTCCATCCTGTGCGGGACGGCGAGGACGCTGCCGGCGCTCATCTTCTTCCGCGCCATCCAGGGGTTCGGAGCCGGCGCGCTCCAGCCCACCGAGCAGGCGATCCTGCGGCAGACGTTCTCCGCGAAGGAGCAGGGCATGGCGATGGCCCTCTTCGCGATGGCGGTCATGCTCGGACCCGCCCTCGGGCCCACCCTCGGCGGATGGATCGTCGACAACTACTCGTGGCCGTGGATCTTCTACATCAACGTGCCGGTCGGCATCGTCGGGCTCGGGATGGTCTACCTCTTCGTCCACGAGGACGAGGACATCATCGCCAAGAACCTCGAGCTCGCCCAGGCGCAGCGCAAGAACATCGACTGGTGGGGCATCGGCCTCCTCGTCGCGGGGCTGTGCGCGCTGCAGTACTTCCTCGAAGAGGGGCAGCAGGACGACTGGTTCCAGTCGACGTCGATCACCATCGCGTTCTGGCTCGCGCTGGGGCTCATCTCGGCCTTCGTCGTGCGCGAGCTGACGTGCGAGGTCCCCGCGGTCACCATCCGGCTCTTCAAGGACCCGGTGTTCCTGTCCGGGACGCTCATCGGCGCGCTCATGTTCGCGCTGCTGATGTGCACGATGTTCCTCCTCCCGCTCTTCATGCAGACGCTGCTCGGCTTCACCGCCACCGACGCCGGCTTCGCGATGATGCCCCGCGTCTTCGTGATGCTCATCGCGACGCCGCTCGTCGGCCGCATCTACAACAAGGTGTCCCCGCGCCTCATCATCGCGCTCGGCATCGGCTTCATCGCCATGGGCGCCTACGACATGAGCCACTTCACGCTCGAGAGCGGCCAGGGCGACATCATCTTCTCGATCATGACCCAGGGCGTGGGCTTCTCGTGCCTGTTCGTCCCGCTGTCGACGGTGGCGCTCACGTCGATCCCGCGCCACAAGATGGCCGACGCCACCGGCCTCAACTCGCTCTTCCGTCAGGTGGGCGGCTCCATCGGCCTCGCCGTCGGCGCGACGCTGCTCACGCGCTACGGGGACGACGCGCGCTCGGCGCTGGTCGCCCACGTGACGGCGTCGAGCAGCGCCACGGTGGCCCGGGAGAACGGCCTCACCGCGATGTTCATGCACCGCGGGTACGGGGCCATCCAGGCCCAGAACATGGCGCTCCGCGCGCTCGACGGCATCGTCGACCGGCAGTCGACGCTCCTCGCGTTCAACAAGGTGTTCCTGCTCGCCGGGATCGCGTTCCTCTTCGTCCTGCCGCTCCTCTACTTCCTCAAGGTCCCCGACGTGGAAGAGGCGCCGGGCGAGAAGAAAGAGAAGATCGAAGTCCACATGGAGTAGCCGCGCCCTGCTGCGCGCTACGCCTTGAGGCTCCTCACGCCGGCCTGGTGGACCTTCCCCGGCAGGGCCCGGCCGACGATGCTCTCGGCCACCTTGCCCGCTTCCCACAGGCGGTCGAGGTCGATCCCGGTCTTCACGCCCATCCCGTGCAGCAGGTAGACGAGGTCCTCGGTCGCGAGGTTCCCCGCCGCCCCCGGGGCGTAAGGACAGCCGCCCAGACCGCCCACGCTCGCGTCGAAGTTGCGGACCCCCATCTCGAGACCGACGAGCACGTTGGCCAGCGCGGTCCCCCGCGTGTCGTGCATGTGCATGGCGATCTGGTCGAGCGACATCTCGGCGAGCGCCATCTCGAGGATGCGCTCGGTCTGTCGCGGCGTGCCGGCGCCGACGGTGTCGCTCAGCGACACCTGGTAGCACCCCATCGCGAGGAGCCGGCGGGCCACGGCGATCCCCTGCTTCGGATCCACGTCGCCCTCGTAGGGGCAACCCCACATCGTCGACACGTAGCCGCGCACGCGCATCCCGGCCTCCCGGGCCGGGCCGATGGTCTCCTCGAACGCGGCCAGCGTGTCGGCTACCGTCTTGTTCACGTTCTTCTTGTTGTGCGTCTCGCTCGCCGAGATGAAGACGGCGATTTCCCTCATCCCGGCGCGACGCGCCCGCTCGAGGCCCTTGGCGTTCGGGCAGAGGGCGCTGAACGTCACCCCCTCGGGGGCCTTCGCGTGCTCGGCCACCTCGTCGGCGTCGGCCAGCTGCGGGATCCACTTGGGGGACACGAAGCTCGTGATCTCGATGCGGCGGAGCCCGGCCGAGACGAGGGCGTCGATGAGGCGCAGCTTGCCGCGCAGCGGCACGGTCGCCCGCTCGTTCTGGAGGCCGTCGCGGAGGGAGACCTCGTAGACGGAAACGGCGTCCGAAACGCGCTCGAAGAGGGGCACGCCACTGGCCACGCCATCACCCACGCCATCACGATAGCGCGTGGTATCGTGGGTGGCGATGGAGGACACGCCCGAGCCCAGCGAGCGAGGCGAACGAGACGACCGCGGCGAGCCCTCGAGCTTGCGGGGCCCCCTCTCCGAGGTCTACCTGCCCGCGCTCACCGCATCTCAGCCGCTGCAGCTCGCGAGGCGCCTCGGCGACCGCGCCACGGTCGACGACCCGATCTTCGGCCGCACGAACGGGATGCCCGCGCTCGAGCGCTACCTGGAAGAGGTCGCCGTCTGGATGGCCAAGCGCGAGGGCGCGTTCGAGAAGGTCGCCTTCACGGTGGGCTCGGACCGGGACGTCACCGAGGGGACGCTCTCGCTGACCTTCGACGGCCGGCGCGTGTCGGTGCCGGTCGCCATCGTGGCGGAGCGCCGCCGCGAGCGCGAGGTCGAGCTTCGTCTCTACTATTCGACGCGCCCCATCCACGGGACGCAGGCGGTCCGCTCTCCCCTGCTCGCGCAGGACGACGAGGTGGCCGTCCCGGCGCCCGTCGCCGCGCACCTCGAGGCGCTGGGCAAGGGCGACGCGGCGGCCCTCGTGGCGAGCTTCGAGGAGACGGGCTCGCTGCGCGACGCGCAGGGCGTGACGCACGCCCGCGAAGGCGACGCGCTCACCGGGCACTACAAGAAGCTCTTCGGCGGCAAGCCGGGGATCGAGGTGCTCAAGGGCGCCCGCGCCGACGACGGACGTACCTGCGCGCTCGAGTACACCGTGGTGCGGGTCCACGGGAAGCCCGTGCCGCCGCAGGCGGGCCTCGCCGTCTACGAGCGCGGCGAGAGCGGACTGCTCCACGCCGTGCGCGTGTACGAAGACATCGAGATCTGACGGAGGAGCGGACGATGCTGCGCGCCCTGCGGCGGCTGGCGGTCGGCTTCGGCCTCCCCCTCGCCGTGCAGGCCTGCGGGAGCTGCTCCGGCACCGCCGCGCACATCGGTGACGCGGGGGACGCCGAGGCCGTCGTCGACCCCGGCCCCAGCCCGTCGCGCGCGTGCGAGGCCTACGCGACCGCCTTCTGCGGGCGCCTCGAGGCGTGCACGCCGTTCCTGATGCGCGCGGCCTACAGCGACGGCCCGAGCTGCGTGCAGCGCATGGCCAAGGGGTGCCTGCCGGCGCTGACCGCACGGGGGAGCGTGGTGACGCCGACGCTGATGGAGGGGTGCGCGGCGGCGATCGAGGCCCAGACGTGCGACGAGGCGCTCGACAACCAGCAGCCCTCGGCGTGCGACGTGCCGGGCAACCTCCCCATGTGGGCGCCCTGCGGCGTGAGCGCGCAGTGCCAGACCGGCTATTGCAACATGACCTCGGGCCTGTGCGGCAGCTGCGTGCCGCGCGTCGGCGCGGGCGCGAAGTGCGTCGTCGACACCGACTGCTCGGCGACGCTCGTCTGCCACGTGGGGACGTGCGTCGGGCCCGGCATGATGGACGCGCCGTGCGGGCCCACCGCGCCCTGCCTGCGGACCCTCGCGTGCATCGGCGGCAAGTGCGCGGCGCCGGTGCCGGTCGGCGGGCCCTGCACCGCGCCCACCGACTGCGACGGCGCGCACGGCGCGTTCTGCAACCTGCTGACGAAGAAGTGCGCGCAGACCGAGATGGCCGCCGACGGCTACCCGTGCGGCTTCGTCGCGACCGATGGCGGGACGCTCGCGGTCGCATGCGCGGGCGGCGAGTCGTGTGGACGCGTCAACGCGAAGGGCCAGGGCACGTGCCACCCGACCGCCGCCGACGGGGCGGTGTGTGGACCCGACATCGCGTGCCTCGCGCCCGCCGTCTGCTCGGGGGCGGCGCGTTGCACGCTGCCGAACCCCGCGTTCTGCCACTAGCTTTGGACGTGGTGAGGGGAGCTATGCTCGCCCCATGCTGGGACGACTGACGAAGGTGGGGACGGCGGTGACGCTCGCGGCGTGCATCGCGGGGACGCTCTCGTGCGGGCACGCGGGCGTCGTGCAGTCGGAGCTGCCGATCAAGCGGGTCGTCATCTACCGGAACGGTGTGGCCTACTTCGAGCGCGCCGGGCACGTCGAGAAGGAGGAGGTGCGCTTCAAGATGCGCCAGGCCGAGGTCGGCGACTTCCTCGCGACGCTGGCGGTCATGGAGGCGGGCGGCAGCAGCGTGCGCTCCGCGGCGTTTCCCCTCAAGGACGAGACGGGCAAGCCGAAGGACAAGCCGGACGAGGATCCCGATACGGCGCTCCGCAACGTGGTGCTGGCGCTCGACGGCAAGGCGCACGATCTCCAGGTCGGGTACATCGCGGCGGCGCCGGTGTGGCGACCGTCGTACCGGCTCGTCGTGCAGCCGGGAGGGCAGTCGGACCTCCAGGTGTGGGGCATCGTGGAGAACCTCTCCGGCGAGGACTGGAGCGGCGTGCAGCTGTCGCTCGTCGCCGGCGCGCCGATCGCGTTCAACGCGCAGCTCGGGACGCCGGTCGTGCCGGACCGTCCGATCGTGACCGACACCGGCGAGGTGATCATCGCGGTGCCCAAGTCCGAGACGAGCCTCGCGGACCGGGACGGCGACGGCATCCCCGACGCGAGGGACGCCGTCGTCACCGCCGCGCCGGCGGCCAGCGCCGCGCCGGGCGCGCCTCCGCCACCGCCTCCGCCGCCGGCCGTGGGGTACAAGTTCAGCGACGACCCGAGCGCCAGCACGGGCGTGCGCGCGAAGAGCGAGGAGGGCGCGATGGGCAACCGGGAGAGCCCCGCCCGGCACGCCGGCGGCTACGTGCAGCCCTCGCCGCCGCGCACCGTCACGTCCCTGGCCGCGGTCGCGGTGCAGGGGGGCACGACGCGCTACGACATCCCGAACCGCATCACCGTCCCCGACAAGAACGCGACGATGGTCCTCCTCCTCGCGCAGCGCGTGCCGGGCGAGGCCATCTATCTCTTCGCCCCCGACGACGGCGTCCCGGACTCCATGTCGCACCCGTTCCACGTCGTCCGCTTCGAGAACGTCACCGGGGGCGTGCTCGAGCGCGGGCCCATCGCGGTGTTCCAGGACGGGTCGTTCCTCGGCCAGGGCCTGCTGGATCCGCTCGCGTCGAGCGCCTTCGCCACCGTCAAGTTCGCGCTGGAGCGCGCCCTCGGGGTCGATTCGCACACGAAGAGCGACGTGCAGGGCACGCGCCTCTCGAAGATCGAGAACGGCAACCTGTGGCTCGAGCACGATCTCGTCGTGAAGACGACCTACCAGATCCAGAACGGGAGCGACCTCGCGGTGAAGCTCCTCGTGAAGCACCCGCGCCGCGGAGGGGCCCGCCTCTTCCAGCCGCCCAAGGGCACAGAGGACAACGTGGGGACCGGGAGCGCGCTCGTGCCGACGGAGCTCGCCGCGCACGGCAAGGAGGAGCTCGTGGTCGACGAGCGCTCGGCGGAGCCGGAGTACGCCGACTGGTTCGGGATCGCCGCGGACCGGGCGGTGAAGGCGTACCTGGCCGATTCGCGCGCCGACGCGCGGGTGGCCCAGCTGCTCACCGCGCTCTGGCCGCTGCGCGGGCAGATCGTCGCGAAGCAGGACCAGAGGAACAAGCTGAACGGCGAGCTCGCGCAGCTCCAGCAGGAGGCCTACCAGAAGCGGGCCGACCTGAAGGCGATCGAGAAGAACAAGCAGGCCGACGCGCTCCGCAAGTCGCTGACCGCGCGGCTCGGCGTCATCTCGTCGCGCGAGGAGGTGCTGACGGCGCAGAACATCACGCTCGGGCAGGACCTCTCGGAGCTGCAGGTGAAGTGGCGCGAGGGCGTCGCGGCGATTCACCTGGCGGAGGCGCCGCCTCCCAAGCAGTAACGGGGCGGTCGGGGCGCCGTACCCGGCGCATCCCCCGGGTCCCCCCATGGGTCGAGTCGCTGTACCCGTCGGTTCCCTCGGGTTCCCCCATGGGTCGAGTCGCTGTACCCGTCGGTTCCCTCGGGTCCCCCCATGGGTTGGCTCGCCGTACCCCGCGCATCCCTCGGGTTCCCCCATGGGTTGAGTCGCTGTACCCGCCGGTTGACCTCGTGCAACCCGTGGGTTGGCCTCGTGCACCCC
>JBEKGQ010000045.1:0-25785 GCA_050012715.1 Polyangiaceae bacterium | reverse complement strand
CGACTAT
Source organism: Polyangiaceae bacterium (assembly GCA_050012715.1). Taxonomy (GTDB): domain Bacteria; phylum Myxococcota_A; class Polyangia; order Polyangiales; family Polyangiaceae; genus Palsa-1150. The sequence goes on along the minus strand of JBEKGQ010000045.1, from coordinate 25,778 downwards.
TGCCAGCCCCCTGGCAACCATTGCCAGGCCTCCGGCGACTATTGCCAGACCCCTGGCAACTATTGCCAGGCCTCCGGCGACTATTGCCAGACCCCTGGCAACGGTTGCCAGGCCTCCGGCAACTATTGCCAGACCCACGGCAACGGTTGCCAGAGCCCCGGCAACTGTTCCGAGGGCCCTCGCTTCTATTGCGAGGGGGGTCGCAATAGTTCGGAGAGGGGTCGCCGGGAACCTAGGACGCGCCGGAAGTGCACGCCTCGAGGGCGCCCGGGTCCCGGGCCACGAGCGGACTCCCGTCGGGGGCGACGTGTTCCTCGGGGATGGTCACCGCGACGACCGGCGTCATGGGGCCACGATTGCCGGCGAGGTCGTAAGGGCGGAGGGCGTACCGGTACGTGGCGCCGCCCATGACGCGAGGATCCTCGAACCGCGTGCTCGCGGCGCGGGCGCTCGAGTGATGCAGGAGCACCCCGTCGCCCTCGGCGCGGAACACCTGGTACCCGTAGACCGCCTCGTTGTCCTTCGCGGCGGTCCACTTGAGGAGCACGCGACCGTCCTTGTATTCCGCGGTGAGCGCGGCGCCTGCCGCCGGCCACTCGGGGGGGACCTCGTCGTCGCTCTCGGGGGCCTGGCCGAGCTTCTTCGGCCACAAGGTGCAGTCGACGCGTCGGAAGTTCTCGTCGAGGGCCTTGCATACGTTGCCGTAGAGGCAGCGGACGACCTTGTCCTCACGCCCGGCCTGCCACTTGCGCGGCAAATCGGGGTCGGCGAGAAGAGCGCGCGCCATGCCGATCATGTCGCCGATGCCGCGCTCGAGGACGCGCTCCGCGAGCTCGACGGAGTTGATCTTCCCGGCCGCGATGACCGGCGTCGCGAGACCGTGCGCGCGCAGGCCGGCCCGCACCGCCTCGGGCATGTAGAGGTTCGCGCCGTCGGGGTAGTTGCTTCCGGGCATGCAGCGATCGCCCGAGTAGCCGGTGTACGGGTAGAGCGGCTCGCCGGGGATGGGCCGGGCGTCCTCGAACTTGCCGCCCGCGCTGAGCGAGATGTAGTCGACGCCGGCGCGGGCGAGGCGCACCGCGATCGGGACCGCGTCGACCACGGTGTAGCCGTTCCTTATGCACTCCTCGCCGAGGAAGCGCACGCCGACCGGGAAGTCGGCGCCCACGTGCTCGCGGACGCGCTCGACGACGCGCACCGGCAGGCGCAGGCGATTCTCGAGCGTGCCGCCGTAGGCGTCGCGCCGCGGGTTGAGGCGCGAGAGGAACGACGACAGCGTGTAGGCGTGGGCCATGTGGAGCTCCACGCCGTCGAAGCCGCACGCGCGGGCCCGCTCGGCGGCGTGGCCGTAGGCGTCGACGATGGCGTCGATGTCCTCCGGGCTCAGCATGTCGACCGTCTGCCGCCAGCCGGAGCGGGAGATCTTGAGGAAATGAATGATCTGCGGGACGACGCGCCCGGGTCCCGCGTCGTGGCAGCGCTTCGCGAGGTCGGCGAGGCCGGGCTTGTACTCGTCGGCCCCGATGCGCAGCAGCGGGCCGCTCTTCGACTGGTGCACCGCCATCGCCTCGATGACGACCATGCCGGCGCCACCGCGCGCGAAGCGGACGTACCGCTGGCGGATGTCGTCGTTGACGACGCCGTCCTCGCCGGAGAGCCGCGTGACCATCGCCGGGAGGACGATGCGGTTCGGCAGCGTCATCGTGCGGATCGGGAGCGGCGTGAAGAGGAGGCTCACGACGCATCTCCGCCGGCGACGAGGGCGCCGCCGATGATGAGCTTCTGGATCTCCGTCGTCCCCTCGTAGATGCGCAGCGCGCGGATGCTGCGATAGAGCTTCTCGACCGCGCCGCCGCGCACGACGCCGAGTCCGCCGAAGAGCTGCACCGCGCGATCGACGGTGCGCTGGGCGGCCTCGGTGGCGAACATCTTCGCCATCGCCACCTCCGTCTTCCCCGCGCGGCCCGTGTCCTTCGCCCACGCCGCCTGCGCGACGAGGAGGCGCGCGGCGTGCAGCTCCGTCGCCATGTCGGCGAGCGCCGCCTGCACGAGCTGCTGCTCGGCGAGCGGCTTGCCGAACTGCACGCGCTTCTTCACGTGGGCGAGCGCCTCGTCGAGGGCCCGCTGCGCCATGCCGTTCGCCGCCGCGCCCACCGAGGTGCGGAAGACGTCGAGCGTCCCGAGCGCGAGGCGGAGCCCCTGCCCCACGTCGCCGACCAGGTGCGCGTGCGCGCCGCGCATGACGAGGCGCCCGAGCGGGTGGTCGTCGATGGTCGCGATCGGCTCGAGGTCGAGCCCGGGGGCGTCGGCCTCGACGAGGAACGCGCTGATCCCCTTCTTGCCGAGCGAGGGATCGGCGTTGGCGAAGACGATGAAGTAGCGGGCGATGCCAACGTTGGAGATGAAGGTCTTCTCGCCGTCGAGCCGCCAGCCGTCCCCGTCGCGCCGCGCCGTCGATCGTAACGAGGCGACGTCGCTCCCCGCCTCGGGCTCGGTGAGCGCGAAGCCGCCGACGGTGCGCCCGGCGAGGACGTCGTCGATCCGCGCGCGCCAGCGGTCGACCCCGGCGAGGGCCAGCGGGTGCGAGGCGAGCCCCTGCACCGCGAAGATCGAGTCCGCCATCGGCGACGCGTAGGCGATGACCTCGCGGGCGACGCACAGGGCGCGCACGCTCTTCTCGGGCGCGAGGAGCGGGAACACGTGCAGGAGCCCGAGCTTCGCGACCATGTCCGCCGGGTCGTCGCTCGCCCAGTCCATCGCGCCGACGCGCGTCCGGAGCTCCGCGCCGAGCTTCTCGTGCGCCTCTTCGTAGAACGGGATCACGGCTTGTCCTGATAGTCGCGGGGCGCGCCGGCGAAGCGGATGGGGCGCTTCGCGGTCCACGCGTCGAAGGCGGCGCGGAAGTCGGGGTGCTGCATGCAGATGGCCTGCGCCTGGGCCTCGGCCTCGATGGCCTGCTCGAGGGTGAGCCCGTGCTCGGTCTCGAGCATCTGCTTGGTCATCGCGTGCGCGAACGCGGGGCCGCTGGCGAGGCGCGACGCGAACGCCTGCGCCGCGGGGAGGCACTCGTCGGGCGCGACGACGCGGTTCACGAGGCCGATGCGCAAGGCCTCCTCGGCCCCGACGATGTCGCCGGTGAAGAGCAGCTCGCTCGCGCGCCCCAGGCCGACGACGCGCGGCAGGAGGTAGCCCGCGCCCATGTCGGCCCCGCAGAGGCCGACCTTCGGGAAGATGAACCCGAGCTTCGCCGAGGCGCTGGCGATGCGGACGTCGCACGCGAGCGCGATGACCGCGCCGGCGCCGACCGCGGTGCCGTTGATCGCGGCCACGATGGGCTTGCGGGCGCGGCGCAGCGACGCGATGAGCGCGCCGGTCGTGCGGGTGAACTCGAGGAGCCCCTTCATGTCGCGGGCGAAGAGCTCGCCGATGATGTCCTCGACGTCCCCGCCGGAGCAGAACGCGCGGCCTTCGCCGGTGAGGACCATCGCGCGCACGTCGTCTTCCGCGCCGGCGCGGTCGATGACCTCGCGGAGCTCGCCGTAGATGGCGAAGGTGAGCGCGTTGAGGCGGTCGGGGCGCGCGAGGGTGATCGTGGCGACGCCGCTGGCGGCGTCGAGCGCGAAGCGAAACCCCTTCGGGGCGATCGAGGTGGTGGTCATCGCTTCTCCTTCGAATCGCGGCGCGAGCGGTCCTTCGCGGAGAGCACGGCGCGGGGCCCCGGCTTGCCCCGGGCCGCGAGCGACTCGCGGAGCCGGCCGAGGAGCCGCCGGAGATCGCGCCGCTCGGTCGCGTCGAGCGCCGACACGAGCTCCGAGACGTGCGCGGCGTGGACCGGGAGGAGGCCCTCGATGAGCTCGCGGCCCCGGGGCGTCAGGAAGACCCGCGAGAGGCGGCGGTCGCTCGGATCGGGTCGCCGCTCGACGACCCCGTCGCGCTCGGCGCGATCGACGAGACCGGTGAGGTTCCCCGCCGTGACGAGCATCCGCCGGCTGAGCGCGGCGAGCGTCTGCCCGTCGGAGCGCTCGAGGTTCGCGAGCAGATCGAACCGCGGCATCGAGCAGTCGGAGGCGAGGCGGCGGCGCAGCTCGGCGAGCACGAGGTTGTGCGAGTCGAGCAGGCGCACCCACAGGCTGACGCCGATGGAGGTGACGGTGTCGGGCTCTCGTGGGGATCGCGCCGCGGATCTCATCGACCCTCGCCCGGCGACGGGGATGCGCCGTCGAGGGGGAGGATCGCCGTTCCCTCGATCTCGACGAGCGCGCCGGGCTCGAGCAGACCGGCCACCTTCACGAGGCTCATCGCGGGCCAGTACGAGCCCATACGGGCGCGCCATCCCTCGCCGATCGCCTTCTGCGCGTCGCGGTACTTGTCGAGATCGGTCACGAACGCGAGGAGCTTCACCAGGTGCTCGCTGCCGCCACCGGCGGCGCGCACGACCTCGATGACGTTGTCGAGCGCGGCCAGGAACTGCGTCGCGAAGTCGGGGCTTACGATGCGCGCCTCCTTGTCGAAGGCGACCTGCCCCGCGACGTGGAGCGTGCGCCCGGGGCCGACGACGACCCCGTTGGTGTAGCCGCGCGGTTTGGGGAAGTTGGCCGGGTTGACGAGCTGCTTCTTCATGGCGGAGGAGCGAGCTTTACACCTATACAAAGCCGGTCGCCAGCCACGAGGGGGCCCGAGAAGATTGGCCGCAGAGCCGCGGAGACGCAGAGAGGAGGGGGATCAAACCTCAAAAACTCTCTGCTCTGCGTCTCTGCGCCTCTGCGGCCAATCCCTCTCTACCGTGGATCGGGGAGGGCGACGTCGAGGCCGAGCTCGATGGCGAGGCGGAGGACCGCGTCGTTCGGGAGGGGGCGCTGCAGGAAGGCGTGGCAGATCGCGGGCGAAGGAAGGGTGGCGGTGAGGGCCAGGAGCCGCTCGACGACGGGCGCGAGGGCGGCGCGCGCGGCGTCCCGGTCGCCCTGGGCGACGCGGACCTCGGCGAGGGCGAGGCCGGCGAGGCCCCAGGTCAGCTCGAGGTCGCGGCACGACGACTCGATGCGACGCGCCTCGACCGCGAGCCGCTCGGCGTCGTCGAGCTCCCCGCGCCGGACCTTCACCCGTGCCGCCAGCGCGATCGCCGCGGAGCGCAGGTCGTCGACCACGGCGAGCTCCGAGGCGGCGGCCGCCTGCGCCGCGCCCTCGTCGAGGTCCCCCCGCTCGAGGGCGAGCGAGCCGATGACGACGCGGGCGATGAAGACGAGGCGCGGACCGCTCGTGTCGGCCAGACCGCCGCGCATCGTGGCGTCCGCCGCCGCATCACCGGTGTACGCGAGGAGCAGCGCTCGCACGACCCGCGCGTACCGGAGGAGGAACCCCGCCCGCAGGCGCTCGGCCTCGCTGTCGGCGCTCGCGAGGAGCTCGAGGCCGCGACGCGGGTCGCCGGACCACCCGGTGAGGCTCGCCGCGTTGATGCGCGTGAGGCAGAGCGCCCGTGCCGCGCGCGCCTCGTCGAACGCGTCGCAGCTCACCTGGAGCTCGCGGAGGCATCGCCCGGCGTCGTGGTCGGTGACCCACGCCGCTTCGCCGCGAGCCCGGTGGAGCCAGCCGGCCTCGTAGGGGTGGAGCGGGTCGGAGGTCTCCGCGAGCGCGTCGAGGCGCGCGCGCACGGGCGCGAGGTCGCCCGGGTAGTGCGCCCACACGAGCTGGGTCAGGCCGCGGCAGAGGGCGACGACGTGGGCGCTCCGGCTGGCGAGCGGCGAGTCGACATCGGCCGCGGAGCGGAGCCACTCCGCCACCGCGTCGTTCCGGCCGAGCTGACCGAGCGCGCCGAGCGCCACCGAGACCGAGTCGAACCACGCCGGCGCGCCGCGCTCGAGGAGCTTCGTCGCGTCCGACGCGCGCTCGGCGGCCTCGGCGAGATCGCCGCGCCAGTAGAGGACCTCCGCCTCGATGGCCCGCAGCTCGCCGACGCGGCCGGCGTCCGGGCGCAGCGCGAGGGCGCGATTCACGTGGCTCATCGCGCGGTCGAAGTCGTTCCGCTGGACGGCCTGCGCCGCGGCGCGGGCGAAGAACGCCGCCGCCTGCTCGGGCGCGGCGCCGAGGTCGTAGTGCTCGGCGAGCACCGCGGGATCGCTCTCGCCGACCGACTTGAGCCACGCCGCGGCGCCGCGGTGCGCGTCGGCGCGGTCGGCCTCGGCGAGCGTCGCGTAGACGGCGTCGCGGAGGAGGGCGTGACGGAAGCGGTACTCGCGCTGGCCGCCCCACTTCGACGTGCGCTCCTCGCCGAGCACCTCCTGGCGGACGAGCTGGGCGAACATCGCGCGCGCTTCGTGCTCCGGAACGTCGTCCCCCAGGAGCGCCGCCACGCCGCCCGACCACGAGGTCTCCCCGAAGACGCTCGCCGCGCGGAGCAGCCTCCGGGACTGCGCCGGGAGCTCGTCGAGGCGGGCCTGCACCATCCCGAGCACCGAGTCGGGCAGCGCGCCGGTCCCCTGCCCGCCCGCGACGGCGCGGACGAGCTCCTCGAGGTGGAACGGGTGGCCGCCCGCGCGCTTGGCCAGGCTGCGCACGATCGCCTCGTCGACGCCGTCGCCGAGCGCTCGCCGGACGAGCCGCTCGGACGCCACCGGTGAGAGCGGGCCGAGGGTCACCTCGACGAGGCCGCGCTCCCGGAACCGCTCGGCGAAAGGGCCGCGCCCCTCCGGGCGCGTCGTCGCGAGCACGAAGACGGCGCGGTCGGGCAGCGCGGCGAGCGCCGCTTCGAGCAGGAGCACCGAGGCCGCGTCCGCCCAGTGCAGGTCCTCGAGCAACACGACGACCATCGCGCGGGCCGCGCGCGCGGAGAGCCACTCGGTCCAGGCTTCGCGGACGGCGTCGGCCATGATGGAGACGTCGGCGCGGGCGGCCCTGAGGGCCGGGCTCGCGTCTTCCTGCGCCGTCGGGTTGCCGCAGATCTCCCCGAGCATCTCGCCGACGCGGACCGCCTCCGGCCCCGAGAAGGCCTGCGCGACGAGCGCGGCGATCTTCTCGCCCTGGGCGACGGCCGCGTCGGAGTCGAGGATCCCGGCGGCGCGCTTGAGGAGTCGCCCGCAGGCCCCGAAGGGAGACGACGCGCGGATCGGGTCGCCCTGCGCGAAGAGGAGGTCGACGTCATCACGCGGCACCACCGCGGTGCGGAGCCACTCGTGCACGAGCCGCGTCTTGCCGAGGCCCGGGGCCGCCGTCACGAGGACCACCGAGGCGCGCTGCTCCGCCTCGCACGCGCCCATGGTCGCGGCGAGCGTCGCCATCTGGGAGTCGCGGCCCACGCAGGGCGCCGCCTTGCCGAGCAAGGTGCGCACGGGCGCGATGGCGTCGTCCTCCCCGACGAGCGACCGCCACTCCCCGTCCCCGGCGACCCGGAAGCTGGCGTCGAGGAGCTCGGCGGTGGCGACGTCGACGCGAACGCCGCCGAGCACGTGCTCGGCGCGAGAGCGCAGCAGGGCATCGGCGGCCCGATCGAGCACCTCGCCGAAGCGACGCTCGCCGCGCTTCACGGTTCGCCCGGTCGCCACGACGACCGGCGCGTCGGGACGCAGCTCCGCCAGCGCGAGGGCGCAGCGCGCGGCGCGCTTCGCTTCCTCCGCGGGGGACAGCGCGCTCGGGATCGTGACGACCCACGCCCCGCGCGCGAGCGCGTCGATCACGCCCCCGCGCTCGACGATGGACCGCCGCACCGCGTTCGTCGCGGTCGTCGCCCCCCGCTCGCGTACCGTCTCCTCGTCGGCGGCCAGCGTGCCGGCGCACAGCACGACGGACTCGACGCGCTGCTCGTACGCGGAGATGGTCCCGGCGATGCGGGCCGATGGCGCCGCGTCCGACAGGCTGAGGTCGCGAAGCTCCCTCGCGAGGGCCGCTCCGTCCAGCGGACGCGCTTCCGGCTCCTTGGCCAGGAGGCGCGCGAGGAGCGCCTCGAGCTCGCGTGGCAAATCGGGGCACGCCTCGCGCACCGTCGGCGGAGGCTCGAGGAGCACCTTCGCGAGCACGGCGAGCTGGCTCCCGCGGAACGGCGGGTGGCCGACGAGACAGCGGAACATCACCGCGCCGAGCGCGTAGACGTCGGCGCGCGCGTCGATCTTGCCGCCTCTCACCTGCTCGGGCGCCATGTACGCGGGCGTCCCCACGAGCACGCCGCTGGCGGTGATCTCCGTGGCCATGGGCGCGCGGGCGATGCCGAAGTCGAGCAGCTTCACCGCGTCGAGCCGGTCTCCGACGAGGAAGAGGTTCGCCGGCTTGAGGTCCCGGTGCACGATGCCGCGCGCGTGGGCCGCGGTCAGCGCGTCCGCCACGCATCGGGCGACCTGGAGCGTCTCGGCAACGCCGATGGTCCCGTCCTCGCCGAGGCGCTGGGAGAGGTCCTGCCCGCTCAGCCATTCCATGGCGAGGTAGCGCGCCCCGTCGGCGGTCTCGCCGTGGGCGAGGTAGCGCACGACGCCCTCGTGCGCGATCGACGCCAGCACCGCGGCCTCGCGCGCGAAGCGCTCGACGTCGGCGTTGGCGGGGGCGAGCAGCTTGAGCGCGACGTCCTGGCCGGTGGAGCGATCCCGCGCGCGGTAGACGTGCCCCATGCCGCCGGCCCCGGCGAACGCGAGGAGGTCGAAGCGGTCGGCGATCACGGCGCCGACGAGGTCATCCGGACGGGTCGGGTCCGGCGCGGGCGAAGTCACGATGACGCTGATTACACCCGGCCCCCAGCGCAGCGGCAAGGTGAGCCTTCGGCCCCTTCAGCCCTCGCTCGACCCGCGCCTCAGCCGATCGGCCACCGCCCACCACGCTTCTTCGTGCGGCACGCCCTGGACGACGATGGCGTCGACGCCCGCGTCGTCGAGGTCGTGCAGCGTGCGGTAGAGGAGGCGCGCGTACTGCGCAGGATCGCGCGGCAGCGAGCGGGCGAGCACTTGCTTCTCGGGGACCGAGGACGTGCGCTTCTCGTGCGTCACGAGGCCGACGCGCGCGCCGGTGCCGGCGAGGCCGTAGGCGATGCGCCGCGCCTCCTCCCAGGTGTCGGCGAGGAGGAGCTTCGCCCGCGGGGCGTAATGGCGCGCCTCCATGCCGGGGGAGACCCGCGCCTCCGCGCCGCGCGCGGTCTCGACCGGGGCCAGCACGTCCGGGAGCACGCGACGGAGGGCGGCGAGATCGAGCGCCCCGGGTCGCAGGACGCGCGGCGGCGAGGAGCGGAGGTCGACGACGGTGGACTCGATGCCGGCGTCGCAGGGGCCGGCGTCGAGGACGAGGTCGACCGCGTCGCCGAGCTCCTTCACGACGTGCTCCGCGGTCGTCGGCGAGAGGCCCTGGTAGCGGTTGGCGCTCGGCGCGGCGACCGGCTCGCCGAGGGCGCGCAGGAGCGCGAGGGCCACGGGGTGCGCCGGCGCGCGGATGGCGATGGAGGGGCCGCCCCCGGCCACGGCCGCCGGGACGCCGGGGGCGCGGTCGACGACGACGGTGAGCGGGCCGGGCCAGAACGCCTTCGCGACGAGCGACGCCCGCTCGGGCCACGACGCGGCCAGCGCCCGCGCCTGCGCCTCGCCTTCGACGTGGGCGATGAGGGGATGGTGCCCCGGTCGGCCCTTGGCGGCGTAGACGCGCGCCACCGCCCTCTCGTCGAAGGCGCGCGCGGCGAGGCCGTAGACGGTCTCGGTCGGCATCGCGACGAGCCCTCCCCCGCGCAGCACCCGCACCGCCTCGGCGATGGCCTCGGGCGGGGGGGCGGCGGCATCGACCGGGAGGACGCGCGCCATCGCCCGGGCATAGCGCGCGACCTTTGCGCTTGCCATCCGCCCCCCGCTCGGCGCTATCCCTAGTGCCCATGCCGCAATCCCTCCGCGCCCGCACCGTTTCGGTCCTCACTCTCGTCTCGCTCGCCGCCGTGCCGCTGGCGATCTCTCTCGCGGCGTGCGGAGGCAGCGAGCCCGCGCCCGTGCCGCCGCCTCCTCCCCCGCCGCCCAGCGCGACCGTCGAAGCACCGGTCGCCTCGGTGCCCCCGCCGGCGGTCACCGACTCCACGCCGCCGCCTCCTCCCCCGCCGCCGCCCGCCCCGACGTCGGCCGTCGCGACGACGAAGACCGACGCGACGTGGGCGGGCTGCCACCAGAGCTTCAAGGCCCGCGGCAAGGACGTGGCGGCCGACGTCGCGGCGATGTCCAAGGCGTGCGCGCCGGTGACGAAGATGAAGCTCGTGGGCAAGACGTTCCTCGGCAAGCAAGGCGCCGAGGATCCGCCGCAGGTCTTCCCCTTCGAGGCGAAGGCGAGCCACTGCTACCGGGCGTACGCGCAGGCCTCGGAGGGCATCAAGGACCTCGACGTGGTCGTGAAGGACTCGGCGGGCATCGTGGTCGGGCAGGACTCGACCGACGACCCGAGCCCGGTGGTGCTCGAGGACGGCGTCGTGTGCTTCAGCAAGGACGACAAGGCGACCTTCGTCGTGTCCGTCGGCATGGGCAAGGGCAGCTACGCGGTCCAGATCTGGGGCAACTGAGCCCAGCCGAGGGGCTCGAAAGGTCGACGTCGCGCGATGCGCTACTTGCACACGATGCTTCGCGTCCACGATCTCGACGCGGCGGTGGACTTCTTCGTGGGAAAGCTCGGTCTTCGCGAGCTCCGGCGTCGCGAGAGCGAGAGCGGCCGCTTCACGCTGGTCTTCCTCGGGACGGGCGCGGAGGGCGACGCGGCCGAGCTCGAGCTGACCTACAACTGGGACGAGAAGGAGCGGTACGCGACGGGCCGCTTCTTCGGGCACCTCGCGTTCGAGGTCGACGACATCTACGCGACCTGCGAGCGCCTCCGCGCGAGCGGCGTGGCCATCCTGCGCCCACCCCGCGACGGGCGGATGGCCTTCGTGAAGTCGCCCGACGGCCAGTCGGTCGAGCTGTTGCAGAAGGGTGGAGCGCTCGAGAAGACGGAGCCCTGGGCGTCGATGCCGAGCCAGGGAGAGTGGTAAGCAAAGAGCGCGTTGGAACCGACCCGACCCGCCGCGCACGTCGACGTCCTCATCGTGGGGGCCGGCCTCTCCGGCATCGGCGCCGCGTATCACCTGCAGAAGCGCTGCCCCGGCAAGACGTACGCGATCCTCGAAGGGCGCGAGCGCCTCGGGGGCACGTGGGACCTCTTCCAGTACCCGGGCATCCGGTCCGACTCGGACATGTACACGCTGGGCTATTCGTTCCGGCCCTGGACGAACCCGAAGGCGATCGCGGACGGGCCGTCGATCCTCGCGTACGTCCGTGACACGGCGGAGAGTTACGGCATCGACCGGCACATCCGGTACCGGTGCCGCGTCGAGCGCGCGCGGTGGTCGAGCCGGGACGCGAAGTGGACGGTGGAAGCGCGCGACACGGCCTCCGGGGAGACGACGACCACCACGTGCCGCTTTCTCTTCGTGTGCACGGGCTACTACGACTACGAGGGCGGCTACACGCCGGAGCTCGCCGGCCGCGAGCGCTTTCGCGGGCGCATCGTGCACCCGCAGAAGTGGACGCCGGACGTCGACTACGAGGGCAAGCGCGTCGTCGTCATCGGCAGCGGCGCGACCGCGGTGACGCTCGTGCCGGAGCTCGCCAAGCGGGCCGCGCACGTGACGATGCTGCAGCGCTCGCCGACGTACATCGTGTCGGTGCCGGAGAAGGACCGCATCGCGGACTGGATGCGCGCGCGCCTCCCGATCGAGTCGGCCTACGCGCTGACGCGCTGGAAGAACGTGGCCTTCGGGATCACGACGTTCGCCTACTGCCGCCGCTTCCCGGAGCACGCGAAGAACGTCCTCGTCGGCCGGGTTCGCAAGGCGGTGCGCGACGCGGCCGACGTGGGGACGCACTTCACGCCGAGCTACAAGCCGTGGGACCAGCGGGTGTGCCTCGTGCCGGACGGGGACCTCTTCGCCGCCATCCGCGACGGGCGCGCGTCGGTCGTGACGGATCACATCGAGACGTTCACCGAGGCGGGGCTGCGCCTCCGCTCGGGCCGCGAGCTCGAGGCGCACCTCGTCGTCACGGCGACGGGGCTGAAGCTGAAGTTCCTGGGCGGCATGGCGCTCGAGGTCGACGGCAAGCGCGTCGAGCTCCCGAAGACGATGGCCTACAAGGGCATGATGTACAGCGACGTCCCCAACGCGGCGATCGCGACCGGCTACACGAACGCCTCGTGGACGCTGAAGGTCGACCTCACGAGCGAGTTCGTCTGCCGGCTGCTGCGCTACATGGACGCCCACGGGTACACGAAGTGCTGCCCGCGCCGGAACGATGCGTCGGTCGAGGAGCTGCCGATCCTCGACTTCACGTCCGGCTACGTGCAGCGCTCGATCGCGGACCTCCCGCGGCAGGGCTCCGTCGCGCCGTGGAGGCTCTACCAGAACTACGCGCTCGACCTCCTGACGCTCCGGTACGCGCCCCTCCGCGACCGGGCGATGGAGTTCTCGACGCCGGATCGGGCTTCCTGAGGAGTGCTATCTTCGGGCTATGAGCGCGCCGGATCGCGACGACGAGGTGCCTTCCTCCGCCGATTCGCTCACGCCGTCCGAGCGGCGGCTGGGCTTCCGCCATCTCTCGTGCTTCCCGGCGCACCTCGAGCGCGACGGCGACGGCGCGCGGGCCGCGATGATCCACGACCTCAGCGTGTCGGGGGCGCTCCTGCTCGTCCGCACCGCCCTCGCCGTGGGCGACACGGTTCGACTGCGCCTCTTCATCACGGGCGACATGAACGAGTCCCACGAGGTCGTCGGACAGGTCGTGCGGATCGAGAAGCTCGGCGACCCGTTCGCGGGCCCCTGGTCGAGCCGCGTCGCGGTGCAGTTCGACGAAGAGCTCCTCGGGGTCGACCAGGAGATCGCCGCCCTCGCGAAGCGTCAGGCCGAGGTGGTCTAGTCAGAGGCGCTTGAGGCCGTCGCAGCCCATCGTGAAGCCGGCGTCGCAGGCCCGCTTGTAGAGGGCCGCCGCGCGCTCGCGGTCGGCGCGCACGCCGCGTCCGACGGCGTACACCTTGCCGAGCTCGACGCAGGCCGTGTAGTCCCCGCCGTCGCACGCGCGGAGCCAGAGGTCGGCGCTGCGCACCGGGGAGCGCGCGACGCCGTGTCCCTCGGCGTACATCTCACCGAGCTGGCGGCACCCCTCCGCCGAGCCGGCGTTGCAGGCGCGGTCGTAGAGCTCGACCGCCTCGCCGAAGCTCGGCGTGACGCCCTCGCCCTTCTCGTAGGCCGTGCCCAGGTCGACGCAGCCCTCGATGTCACCCCCGTCGCACCCGCGCTGGAAGAGCGCCGCGGCGCGCGCCGCGTCCTTCACCGCGCCCGCGCCGGCCCGCACCATGTTGCCCTGCTTGGTGCACGCGCGCGGGACCGAACCGTCGCACGCGCGGCCGAAGAGCGACACCGCGCGCCCGTCGTCCTTCGTCGCGCCCGTGCCGGCGCGGACCATCTCGCCCAGGCGGGAGCACGCGACGAAATCCCCGCCGTCGCACGCGCTCTGGAAGAGCGGCGTCGCGCGGCCGGGATCGCGCACGATCCCCACGCCGTCGGCGTACATGGCGCCGAGATCACCGCAGGCCTTCGCCACGCCGGCGGTGCAGGCCTCGCCGAACAGCGTGAGCGCGCGCGCCTCGTCCTTCGGCACGCCGCTGCCGTCACGGAAGGCGCTGGCCTGCGCCGCGGCGGTGCTGCCGTTGGCGGGTCGGGCCGACGGGTCGGGGGCGATGGCCCCGGAGTCTGAGGGGCGGCCATTGCAGGCCAGAGCCCCCGCGGCGAGGACGCCGGCGAGCGCGAGGCCGCGGACTGCGGAAAGGTTCACGCTTGCTACCCCACGCACAATTTGGGCCGCCGACCCGACGGCGTCAACACGCCCGGCGGGGGACGCTCACTCGTGCCGCAGCGCCTCGATCGGGTCGAGCTTCGCGGCGCGCCGCGCCGGGAAGAAGCCGAAGCCCACCCCGATGCCGCCGCTCACGGCGATGCTGATGAGGATGGGCTTTGGATCCAGGGGCATCGCCCAGCCGAGCACCTTCGCGACCCCCGCGACGACGACGATGGCGATGATCGTACCCACCAGCCCCCCGATCAGCGCCAGGACGACCGACTCGATGAGAAACTGGGCCTGGATGTTCCCCTCGCGGGCGCCGATCGCCATGCGGATGCCGATCTCGCGGGTCCGCTCCGTGACGCTGACGAGCATGATGTTCATGACCCCGATGCCCCCGACGACGAGGCTCACCGCGGCCACGCCGATGAGCAGCGCGGTCAGCAGCCCGAAGACGGTCTGCTGGATCTCGGCGAACTCCTTCTGCGTGTGAATCTCGAAGTCGGGGTCGCGATCCGCGTCGATGTGATGGCGCTGCCGCAGGATCGCCTCGATCTGGTCGACCGCCCGGTCGGTCGTCTCCGGGGAGCTGGCCGAGAGCATGAGCACCCCGGCGAAGCCGGGCGGCGTCCGCGACACGCGCGACCGGAACGTCCCGATCGGCGTGAGCGCGCAGTCGTCCTGGTCGCCGCCGAACGGCGCCTCGCCCTTCGACGCGAGAACCCCGAGCACCCGGTACGGGTAGCGCCCGATCCGCACGGTGCGGCCGACGGGATCCTCGTTGCCGAAGAGCTCCCGCGCGACGCTCGAGCCGAGGACGAGGACCTTCGACTTGACGACCTCGTCGCGGGTGTCCCACATCGCGCCGCGCTCCATCGTCCAGCCGCCCACCTGGAGGTAGGGCGTCGTCGTCCCGATGATGCTCGTGTTCCAGTTCTTGTCGCCGTAGACCATCTGCCCCGCGGCCCGCAGCGCCGGAGCGAGGGCGACGATGCTGGTCGTCTCCCGCATGATGGCGCGTCCGTCCTCCTCCGAGAGGCGGACGCCGGAGCCCTGCGCCCCGCGCGAGCCGGAGGCCGCGGACGAGCGCGGGAGGACGAAGATGATGTTCGAGCCGAGCGACTGGATCTGCGCCCCGACGCTGTCGCGCGCGCCCGAGCCGAGCGCCGTGACGAGGATGACTGCCGCGACCCCGATGAGGATGCCGAGCACCGTGAGCGAGGCGCGCAGCGGGTTACGCGCGATGGCCCTCAGGGCGAGGCGGATGCCGTCGAGGATGGCCAGCATGGTCACTCCACCCGCAGCGCGGCGATGGGGTCGAGCTTCGCGGCGCGCCACGCCGGCAGAAAGCCGAAGACCGTCCCGATCACGACGCTCGTCGCCACCGCCACGACGATCGCCCGCGGGCTAGGCGTCATCCCGAGGTCGAGCGCGCGCCCGATGCCGACGGCGCCCATGCTCCCGACCACGATGCCGAGGACCCCGCCGATGAGCGTCAGCACGACGGCCTCGACGAGGAACTGCACGAGGATGTCCCGCTCGCGGGCCCCGATGGACATGCGGATGCCGATCTCGCGCGTCCGCTCGGCGACGCTCACGAGCATGATGTTCATCACGCCCACCCCGCCGACGAGCAGGCTGATGGCCGCGACGGCGATGCCGAGGAGCGAGAGCGTGCCGAAGATCTTGTCCGTGGTCTCGCGGAACTCGGCCTGGGTACGCATCTCGAAGTCGTCCTTCGCGCCGTCCGCGATGTGGTGCCGCTGGCGGAGGAGGCTCGCGATCTGACCCTTGGCCCGCTCGACCGTCTCGGGGCTGGTCGCGCTGAACATCAGCTGGTCGGCGCGGCCGGGCGGCATGTGGACGACGCGCGCGCGGAAGCTGGCGGCGGGCATCATCACGCGGTCGTCCTGGTCACCGCCGAAGCTGCCGGACCCGCGGGCCCCGAGGAGGCCCACGATCCGGTACGGGCTGCGCCCGATGCGGATCGTGCGCCCGACGGGGTCCTCGTTGCCGAACAGGCCCGTGGCGACGGTCTGCCCGACGACGCACACCTTGGTACCGAGGAGCTCGTCGTTCTCCGACCAGTTCTCGCCACGCGCTATCGTCCAGCGCCGGATCGAGTAGTAGGGCAGCGTCGTGCCGACGAGAGTCGTCGTGACGTTCTTGTCCCCGTAGACCACCTGCCCCAGGGTCTGCACGAAGGGCGCGCCGCTCTCGATGCTCACCCCCTCCCGGAGGATGGCGCGCATGTCGTTCTCGGTGAGGCGTCCGACGAACTTGCTCCGGGCCCCGGACGTCTGCACCGGCTGCGGCCAGACGTAGATCGCGTTGGCCGCGAAGCTGTCGATGTTGTCGGCCACGGCGGACGACGTGCTGTCGGCGAGCGCCGCGACGATCACGACCGCCGTGATGCCGATGAGAATGCCGAGCACCGTGAGGACGGAGCGCGTGCTGTTCCGCGCGATGGCCCCGAGCGCGAGACGGAAGGCGCTGAAGATCACGCGGGCCTCCGCGAGGGCGCCGGGGAGAAGAGCCCCATCAGGCCATAGCGGGCGGCGGTCCCGGCGACGACGCCGAGCACCGCGAGCCCCGCCTCGAGCAGGCTCACGCTGGGGAGCTCGAGTCGCCCGACCCTGGACGAGGTGAGCCAGACCCACGTCGGCAGGGACAGGCTGACGAGGGCGAGCGAGTAGTGGATCGAAAGCCGCCGCCGCTGCACAGGCGTGAGCGGCTCGCCCATGCGCGCCGCTGCGTAGCGCGCGCCGACGAGCGCCTCGAGGACCACCGAGCACGCGAGCAGGGACCAAAGGCTGCGCGACCCGAGCGCGACGTCGAGCCCCATGCCGACGAAACTGCCCACCATGGTTCCGACGAGCATCGCGGGATAGACGGCGACGGGGACTTCGGCGGCCACGTCAGCGCCTCGGGTTGAAGAGCGAGAGGAGCAGATAGCGGAGCAGGACCAGCGCCGCGTTTGCGATGACGACACCGCCGACGATGACGGCGGCCCCCCGGGATGAGAGGCGCGTGGTCAGGTCGGCGACGAGCGACCAGCCGACCAGCCCTTGAAAGAAGGTGGACGCGCCGCCGGGCATCGCGAAGGTGACCGCCGTGATGAGGCCGAGCACGAGCGCGCTGGCGCCCAGCGTGTACCAGAGCGCGAGGCGGATGCGCTGCTCGTTCGTCATCGGGTAGCCGAGTCGCTTGCGCCCCGAGCGGGCGGCGAAGCGCGCCCACACGAGGAGCCCGACGCCGTTCGCCACCACGGCCGCGGCCGGGTGCACGACGCCGGCGATCGCGAAGACGAGCTTCCCGTAGAGGACGCCCAGGATCGAGCCCACGAAGGCGGCGCCGTAGGTGAGCTTCGGCACCGGCGCGCGGGAGCGGGTCGCGGCGAGCGTCGCGGGGTCGATCGACGACACGAGCTCGGAGCTGCCGGCCTCGGGCTTCGCGAGCTGCGCGAGCTCGGCCGCGGCGTCCATCGGCTCGTCCTGCACGACGTCGCTCACGATGCGGCCGTCGCGCATCGTCACGACGCGCGAGGCGCACGCGGCGATGTCCCGCTCGTGGGTGACGAGGACGATGGTGATCCCCCGGTCGCGGTTCAGCCGCTGGAGCAGCGCGAGCACCTCGAGGCTGGTGCGCGTGTAGCTGGTTCGGCTTGTGGTCCATGCGGTCGCCGAGGCCGACCGAGTCGAGCACGGCCTCGGCCCGCTTGCGCCGCGCCCGGGCGCTCACGCCGCGGTACTGGAGGGGAAGCTCGCAGTTCTCGAGGGCCGTCGTGCGGGGCAGCAGGTTGAACCCCTGGAAGATGAAGCCGATGACCCGGTTGCGGACGATGGCGCGCGAGTCGCCGGCGCGGACGCCGACGTCGATCCCGGCCAGCGTGTACGAGCCGTGCGTCGGCCGGTCGAGGCACCCGAGGATGTTCATCATCGTCGACTTGCCGGACCCGCTCGTCCCCACGATGGCGACGAACTCGCCCTGGGCGATGACGAGGTCGACGTCCCGCATCGCGTGAACGACGCCGCCTCCCGTGTCGTAGTCCTTGGAGACGTGCGACAGCGCGATGAGCGGCTCACGCTCGCCGGAGCGGGGTAGAGAAGTCGCGGCGGCCAAGGGTCACTTCGCCTTCTTCTTCTGGTCTTTTTCCTTCTCGGTCTCGTTCTCGTCGGTGACCACCTTCGTGCCCACCGGCAGCGCGGGATCGGTCACCGCGGTGAACATCCCGTCGGTGATGCCGATGGAGACGATGCGGGAATCGTCCTTCTCGGCGCCCGGCTTGTCTGCGGTAAGCACCCAGACGCGGCCCTTGCCCTTCTCGAGCGGCGGCTCGGGCGCCGACAAGACCGGCTTGCCGTCGGGCCCCGTCGCCGGCGACGGCTTGTAGCGGAGCGCGGCGTTGGGAATGCGCGAGACGCCGCGGGCCTCGTGCGTGCGCACCGTGATGGTGGACGTCATCCCGGGACGGAGCTTCTCCTCGGGGTTGTCCACCTCGACGACGGCCGGGTAGGTGACGACGCCGGAGACGTTGTTGGCGCTGTAACGGATCTGGGAGACCTTGCCGTGGAACACCTCGCCCGGGAAGGCGTCGACCACGCAGTCCGCGTCCATCCCCTCGGCGATCTTCCCGACGTCCGCCTCGTCCACGTCGGCCAGAATCTTCATCTTGTGCAGATCCTGCGCGATGACGAAGAGCACCGGTGCCTGGAAGGCCGCGACCACCGTGGCGCCCGGGTCGATGCCGCGGGTGACGACGACGCCGTCCACCGGCGCGATGATCTTCGTGTAGCTGAGGTTCGCGCGCGACTGGTTGAGCTGCGCGCCCTGGGCCGCGATCGACGCCTGCTGGCTGTCCCGGTTCGCGACCGCCGCGTCGAATTGCGCCACCAGCGAGTCGTAGTTCCCCTTCGCCGTGTCCAGATCGCTTCGGGCGGCCAGGTTGGCCGCGAAGAGCTTCTGCGTCCGTTCGAGCGCGACCCGCGCCGTATCCACCTGGGCCTTCATGCTGGCCATCGAGGCCGCCGCCTGGGCGAGCTGCGCGCGCTGCGAGAGCAGGTTGGCCTGCTGGGCGCTCACCTGCGTGCCGTACACGAGGGGGTCGATCTCGGCGAGGATGTCGCCCTTCTTGACGACGGAGTTGTAGTCGACCGGCACCTGGGTGACGCGCCCGTTCACCTGCGCGCCCACGTTGACCTGCAGCATCGGCTGCACGGTGCCCGTCGCCTGGACCTTCTCGACGACGTCGCCCTCGGCCACCGTCGCGGTCACGAACTTCGCGGGCGGCGGCGGCGCATGGGCGGCCCGCCACGCCGACGCCCCCCCGAGGACGATCACGAAGCCTCCCCCGATCGCGAGGCGGCGCAGCCAGCGTCGGCCACCCTCCTCCGCAGCGAGGGCCTTCTTGAGGTCTTCCGTGACGGCCGTCTGGGTCATGGGTGGGGGCTCGCCGAGTTCTTAGCGGAACGTGCCCCTGGGGGCCACGGCTGGGGTGTGCGGGACCCTTCGTCCGGCCCCCCTCCGGAATTTCGATGCACCGGCGACCCAACGCGATGCGGGGCGACAATGTTCCGACGTTCTCAACCCAAGGCGCGGGGACGGTTTTTGTCAAACTCCCCGTGGTTACGCTAACCTCCGCCGCCACTGGCTTTTCCGGGCTAGTTCGTCCGCCCCCGGCAGCGTGGGCGCGCAGGAGGTGGCGTGAGTCCTCGATGGCCAAGCTGACCGACCGCGAGCTCGTCGACCGTGCCCGCGAGGGGGACACGCAGGCCTTTGGCCAGCTCGTTCGCCGCCACCAGCAGCGTATCCATCGCCTGGCGATCCACCTCCTGCGTGATCGCGCCGAGGCGGAGGACGTCATGCAGGAGACGTTCATCCGAGCCTACCGCGCGCTGGCGCGGTTCGACGGCCGCAGCGAGCCGTACACCTGGTTTTATCGCATCGCGATCAACCTCTCGCTCAACACGCTGCGGTCGCGGAAGTCGCGCCGGACGTCGACCGAGTCGGACGACGCGCGCCTCGACGCGATCATCAACGAGAAGCAGACCCTCGCCGACGCCCCCGACGACGCCGCCCGCAACCAGCTCTACGAGGCGCTCTCCCAGGGGATCGACGAGCTCTCCGAGACGCTGCGCACCACGCTCGTCCTCGTGTGCATCGACGGACGCTCCCACGAGGAGGCTGCCGCCATGCTGGGCGCACCCGAGGGCACGATTGCCTGGCGCGTCCACGAAGCGCGACGCAAGCTCAAGGAATACATGATCAAACGGGGCTTCGACCCCGAGGAGATGGGATGATGAGCGAGGGCAAGACCCCGCCGCGGGACTCGAAGCTCGACGATGTCCTGGGCGCCTGGCCCGCGCGCGAACGCACCGCGCTCGAGTGGGACGACTCCGCGGAGCGCGTGCTTTCGCTCATCGACTCGGAGGAGCCCACGCGGCTCGGCGAGACCCTCGGCCACGTCTCCGACGAGGATCTTTTGCGTGCGCCCCTTCCCACCGCGCCGGGCGAGGTGCAAAGCTCCGCCCCGGCCGAAACCAGGACCGAAGGGACGAGCATGACGTCGGAGTCGAGGGAGCGGGACCGCGCGGGGTTCAGGGATCTGGCGAAGCTGGCCAACATGGCGCCCCCGCCATCGTCGGTGTCGTCGGTTCGCTCGGCCGAGCGAAGCGCGCCGGGCGAGGACAGCGGCAAGAGCAGCCAGAAGGACTGGGAGGCAAACTCCGGCGTCATCGATCTCGGGACGCTCGCCTCGAACGACGCCGCGCCGGCGGAGTCCAAGCCGAAGGCATCGGGTGCCGTGTCGGCATCGGCGGTGGCGCAAGCCACGATGCGGTCCGCGGGCAACGAGGCGAAGCCCGCGGCGGTCGCGCAGGACGCCAAGCCGGCAGACTCCAAGGAGAAGCCGGCAGCCACGAAGCGCGCGGGAGGCCCGTGGATGGCCATCAGCGGCGTGGTCGCGGCCGCGGCGGTCGGGGCGGGGGTGTTCTTCGGGCTTCAGCATGGGGACCGGGCGGCGTCGCCGGCCAGCGTCGCCGTCGCGCCCCCTCCGGCGACGGCGGCAGCACCGGCGGCAGAGAAGCCGGTGACCGCGACGGTGGCGTCAGCCGCCGCCACGCCGCTGCCTCCGGACGACCGCGGGGTCGATCCTTCGAGCCTCCCGCCGGCGTCCACCGCTACCGGGAGCGCGCTCGCGATGCGCGGGACGACGCCCTCGGTCGCCACGCCGAAGCCGGCCGCGGCCCCGGGCGCGCCCACGACCGACCCTGCCCTCGTCGCGACCATTCCGACCGCGACCGCCGCCCCCAGCTCCAGCGCGAACCTGCAGGCCCTGATGCAGCAGGCCGCCGGAGTCACCTCGACCCCCACCGCCACGGCCGCCGCCGCGGCCGCCGACGAGAGCTCCCCCGCGCCGGGCAGCGTCCCCCTCAAGCCGTCGCAGGGCGCGATCCAGGGCGCTCTCGGCGCCGCTTTGCCCTCGGCGCGCGGATGCCTCGGCCCGGATGACCCCATCTCCCACGCGACGATCACCTTCAAGTCCGACGGCTCCGTCCAGAGTGTCGGCGTCACGGGCGGGGCGGCGGGCAAGCCCGCCGAGGCGTGCATCCGGGGTGCGCTGAGCAAGGCCAGGATCACCCCCTTTGCCCAGCCGACCTTCACCGCGACGGCCACCGTACGCCCGAATTGACGCGCCCCGGCCGGCACGCCGATTGACAAACGGCCTGCCGCCGCTCATCTTGCGCCCCCCCATTCCACGCAGAGGTCGCGAGATGGTCTCCTCGTCGCAGCAGTTCGAGCGTATTCGCAAGCGCAAGCAGACGACCAGCGGCAAGCGCAACAAGCGCGATCGCCGCCGCGTCGGCACCCCCGCGTTCCCCGTCCACATCGAGGGTTACGACGCGAAGGCCGCCGACGCGAAGCCCGCGAAGGCCTAGGGTCCGACCGCGCCTAGCGGCCGAGCGAGTCGATCGCCGCGAGCACCTCGACCTGAAGGACGCCGCGGCGGCTCGACCGCAGCGGCGCCCCGTCGAGCTCGACCAGCGTGAAGCGGTCGACCACGCGCCCGTCCTTCGACGTAGCCTCCGACCCGAGGATCTGCACCCGCGCGCGATGAAGCGCGCGCGTGATGGCGAGCAGCAGGCCCGGACGATCCGACGTCTCCACGGTGAGGACCGCGAGCCCCGACTCCGTCTTCTCGTCGAAGCGAACGCGCGTCGTGGCTCCGGCCGACGGCGCCCGCTCGGCGCGGGCCGCGGCCGCGACGCCGTCGATGGTGAGCACGCCCGTCACGAGCCCGCGCAGGACGTCGCCGACGCGCACGACGTCGGCCTCGAGGATGGGCGTCGTGACGTCGCCCTCGCGACGGAGCCAGAAGAAGTCCACCGCTTCCCTGGTCTCGATGCGCGTGTAGGCCTGCGCGGCCTCGACGTCGACGTGGTTCACGACCAGGGCGGCGCTGATGAACGAGAGCAGCCCGGGGCGGTCGTCCGCCGCGACGCACACGACCGCGCCACCGCGGGGGAGCCTGCGCCAGAGCTCCACGTGCGCCGGGGCGCCCGCGCGACGCGCGACGATCGCCGCGTGCTCGCGCGCCGCGCGCCCGTCGAAGCCTTCGCGGTAGCGCCACGGCATGGAGTCCAGGAAGTCGGAGACGGAGTCGTGTCGCCGGGCTGCGTGCATGGTGCAGCAAGCATGCGCCGAGGGCGGGGGCCGGGAGGTTGCCGCTCCGTTTCCGGCTCGTGTCGAGGGGCTAGGCGCTCCCGGCGAGCGCCGCCCGCACGGCGGCCAGGTCGTCGTCGGTCACCGTCGGCCGCGCGCCGCGAAGACTGTTCTCGGTGATCTGCACGAGGAGCTCGGCGGGCGCGACGCCCTCGTGGCCGCGCTCCTTCTCCCGCTCGACGAAGCGCGGCAGACAGCGCGCGTGGACGTACGCCGCGCCCTTCTGCAGGCCCATCGGTCCCTCGAAGGTGCGCTCGAACGCGACGCGGACCTCTCCCTTCGCGATGCTCTCGTCGCAGGCGCGGCACTTGGCTCGCGCGTTTGGGGCCCGCTCGGCGTGGGGCATCGGCGGCCGAAGGTGCTCGGCGACGAGCGACTCGATCCGACCGCGGTCGTCGACCGCGCCGTCGTAAGCGGCGAGCACCGGGGCCAGCTCGTTCGCGAGCTTCGTCGCCGCGCAGGCGAGGTGCCAGTAGCGGAAGGACATCCCGCCGTCCTCCGAGTACGGGTTGGCGAACTCCTCGCCGAACCGGACCTGGCCCTTCGCGATGGGCTCCTTGCACCCGCGGCAGCCGGCTCGACCGGTCGGTGCGGTGTCGATCTTGTGCGGCATGGACGGGAAACGATAAACCACCCGCACCGCGGTGCTACCCGCACGTACCTGCTGCGCACGAAACCAGTGCGAGGCCGCCATCGTAGTTGTGTGGCGAGACTGCACCCGCCGACCGGCACGTCACTTGAAAAGCCGGACGGGGACTCCCCTCTCTCCCCCAGCCGTGTCATAGAGTTGCGTGCCTCGGCTGTGGGAAAGAGGCTGAAACGAAGAACGACCCCACGGAGGATACTGGATCATGCGCCCCACCCGCCTTCTCGGCCTCTCCGCTCTCGTCCTCGCGATCTGCGCCTCCGCCGGCGTCGTGTACGCCAGCGGTGACGGCCAGCCCCCCGCCAACGCCGACATCACGCTCGCGAAGGGCGAGATCAACGTGAAGGGCCACGCGGGCTGGCACATCAACGTCGACTACCCCTGGAAGATCCAGCTCGCCGACGGCACCAAGCTCGACAAGAACAAGAACGCCGAGAAGTTCGAGTTCGACGCGAAGGACGACAGCATCGGTGGGCCCGCCCACGTGAAGGTGCACGCGCCGTCCGGCCAGGTGCTCATCTCGGGCGCGATCTGCTCGAAGGACGGCGGCCAGTGCGAGAGCTTCACGAAGGTCCCCGTCACCGTTCCGTGAGCGTGGCGGGCCCGTCGGCCCCCAGCTGGCGCGCCGTCAGGCGACGATGACGCCGAGCGCGTAGAGCGCGAGGGCGGCGCACCAGGTGATCGCCGCCGCGCGCAGCCCCGCGCCGTAGCCCCACCACGGGGCCAGCGGCGGCACGACCATGGCCAGGAGGGCGCGGGTCCACGTGCGTCTCCGGGCGAGGCCCGCCACGAGCACGACGTGCGCCGCGATGAAGACCGCGAGCGCGGACGCGATGCACCACGCCATCGCGCCTCAATCTAGCAGCCATTTGCGATCACCGTTGCTCGTCACTCGCGGGTGAGTTACGAGATGGGCACCCGAAGGGGGTGCCCGATGCGCATCCGTGTCGCCATCGCTCTCGCCGCCGGCGTGAGCCTCGTCGCCGTCCCCGCTGCCGCGCTCACGCAGCCGAACGGCAGCGCCATTCCGTCCGCGATGGGCTGCTCGGGGGGCAAGCCCACGGGCCTGCTCCCGGTCTTCGCGTGCATCTGCACGCAGCCGGGCATCTGCAACATCGGCGCGCCCTGCGCGTCGGCCACGAGCTGTCCCGACGGCCAGAACGGCACGTGCGAGAGCACGATGTGGCACTCGTTCAACGACAACACGTGCATCCCCTCGAACGAGAGCGGCATCGATCCCTGGACCGACGGCGCGATCGTGCCGGAGACGTTCCACCCCACGTGCGCGCTCACGTACACGGTGGAGTCGCGCGGCACCGCCCAGTTCCAGAACGCGTTCGGCTGGTACAACGCCGGCACGCAGACCCCCGACCCGACGGACCTCCACGTGATGCTCGACTGCAGCGCGGCCGCTGGCACGTCGGCGGTCCTCGACCTCACGAAGGAACCCGACTGGAAGGGCGGCGACGTGGGCTTCTTCCTCGTGACGCCGGAAGATCACACGGCGGCGGGGACCTGCGCGGGAGGCGACTGCTGCGCGACCGTCGCGCGCTTCCAGGCCGGCACGGGCTACGTCTACTACTCGCAGCGAGAGTTCAACCCCGACGGCACCGGGTCCGACCCGTACATCCACCTTCTCACGTTCGACAGCGGGATCACCGCGCAGAAGTATTACTTCGGCTGGGAGGACACGTTCCAGACGACGAGCGCCGACTTCACCGATCTGGTGGCGAGCGTCAGCGGCGTCCAGTGCTCGGGCGCCGGCGTCCCGTGCTCCACGGGCAAGCAGGGCGTGTGCTCGTTCGGCGTGACCACGTGCTCCCAGGGGACGGTGAGCTGCCAGGAGCTCGTCGAGCCGTCGCCGGACGTCTGCAACGGCGTCGACGACGACTGCAACGGCCAGATCGACGACGGAGCGACGTGCCCCATCGGGGGGGACCTGTGCGTCGACGGCCGATGCGTCGCGCCGTGCGGCGGCGAGGCGCAGTGCGAGGTGCCGGGGACGGCGTGCGATCCGACGTCGCGGGTCTGCGTCGATTCGAGGTGCGTCGGCGTCACATGCCCGTCGGCCGACGTGTGCATCGCCGGGCAGTGCGGAACGCCGTGTAGCGGCGTCGTGTGCCCGCACGGGCAGACGTGCCTCGGCAACGCGTGCCTCGACCTCTGCGCCGGAGTGAGCTGCGCCGCCGGCGAGACCTGCGCGGAGGGGGTCTGCCTTCCCGGCTGCAGCACCTGCGGCGGCGTGAGCTGCGCTTCTCCCCTCGCCTGCGACGCCACCGGGGCGTGCTCGGATCCGTCGTGCCCCGCGGGGTGCGCCGCGGGCACCTTCTGCAGCAGCGGGGCCTGCGTCGACGACTGCCAGGGCGCCACGTGCCCGTCCGGGCAGACGTGCCAGGGCGGCCAGTGCGTGGGCCCCGCCTCGTCGACGCCCGATGGCGGCTTCGTGGCCCCCGGCTCCGTCGGCGACGCAGGCATCGGCGTGGCCGGCGGCGGCGACGGAGGGACCAGCGGGAACGCGCTCGGCGACTTCGGCCAGCCGCAAGGGGGCTGCGCGTGCAATGCCGCGCGCGGAGGAGGCGGCGGGCTGGCCCTCGTCCTCGGGGGCATCGTCGCGG
>JBEKGQ010000044.1:0-17618 GCA_050012715.1 Polyangiaceae bacterium | reverse complement strand
GCTCGTGCTCACGCGTGTCCTGGGCTCGATCACGACCCGTCAGCTCGTGCTCACGCGTGTCGTCGTCCTGCCCACGACCGGTCAGCTCGTGCTCACGCGTGTCGCGGTCCTGCCTGCAACCCGTCAGCTCGTGACGGCAGCCCTACTTCTTGGCGACGGTGTTCTTGACGATCTCGCCGAAGGCGCCGGCGTCGCTGACGGCGAGGTCCGCGAGGATCTTGCGGTCGAGGCCGACGTTGGCCGTCTTCAGCTGGTGCATCAGGCGCGAGTACGTCGTCCCGTTCTGGCGAGCGGCGGCGTTGATGCGCGCGATCCAGAGGCGGCGGAAGTCACGCTTGCGGAGCTTGCGGTGGGCGTACGCGTACACCCACGACTTCATCACGACCTCTTTCGCGTACGCGAAGAGGCGCGAGCGGGCGCTGTGGAAGCCGGAGGCCGCCTTCAGGATGCGGTTGCGGCGGCGGCGAGCCTTGAATCCTCGTTTGGCGCGGGGCATGGTCGTCCTCTCTCAGCTGTAGGGGAGCATGCGCTTGACGTGCTTCTGCATCGTCGAGTCGACCATGTCGTTCTGGCGCAGGCGGCGCAGGCGCTTGCGGGACTTCTCCTGCATGCCGTGGTTGCCGCCCGCCTTGGGGCGACGGACGCGGCCCGAGCCGCTCACGCGGAAGCGCTTGGCCGCCGCTTTTCTGGTCTTCATCTTCGGCATGACGCGCACCTTCTGGTCCGCTCCGGACGGGCCGACGCGCGATTGAAAGGGGCGCGACGGTTGAGGAAAGCCTGCCGGAACGGGGGGCGGGAACATGATGGGAAATGCCCCCCTTGTCAAGGCGGGCGAGAACGCCCCCGGCTCGGTCGGCCCTCGGGCCTTTCAGGCGTCGGCGAGGGCGACGAAGGCGTCCGCCAGGCGGCGCATGGCCGCCGCCGCCCGGTCGGCCGCGGCCGCGACGGGCTCACCGTCGCGGACCGCCTCGCGGACGTCGAAGTAGAACTTGGCCTTCGGCTCGGTGCCGCTCGGACGGGCGATGATGCGGCTGCCCGAGGCGAGCTCGAGGGCGAGGACGTTGCTCTTGGGGAGCGTGAGGGGCGTCACCCCCCGGGTCCGGCTGTCGGTGCGCGTCCGCGCCTCGTAGTCGGACACGGCCACCACCTCGTCGTCCCCCAC
Source organism: Polyangiaceae bacterium (assembly GCA_050012715.1). Lineage (GTDB taxonomy): Bacteria > Myxococcota_A > Polyangia > Polyangiales > Polyangiaceae > Palsa-1150. The sequence goes on along the minus strand of JBEKGQ010000044.1, from coordinate 16,456 downwards.
CCGGCGCGGGGGGGAGCCCCGGAGGCGGGCCATCATCGCCCGGAGGGACGCGATGCCGCTGACGCCCTTGCGCGTGACGTTCACCTGGCTGCTCGCGAAGACCCCCCAGCGGCGGGCGATCGTGTCGAGCTCCTCCTGCACCGTGCGCCCCCGCTGGCGCAGCACGGCGACGATCTCGGCGGCGAGGAGCGCCCCGGAGATCCCGTCCTTGTCGCGCACCACGTCGCCCACGCAGTAGCCGAGGGCCTCCTCGTAGCCGAACACGAAGTCGCACGGCGCCTCGGGATCGCGCTCGAGCTCCATGGCGCGGTTGGCGATCCACTTGAAGCCCGTCAGCGTCTCCTCGTAACGGACGCCGAGGGACCCCGCGATGCGCCCGAGCTGCGGCGACGACACGATGGACGCGAGGACGGCCCGCGGCTTCGCGCCGGCGGGCCGCTCGGTGAGCAGGTAGTGCCCGAGCAGCACGCCGACCTCGTTGCCGGTCAGCTGCCGGAAGCCGTCCCCCTCGGGGACCGCAATCGCGAGGCGATCGGCGTCGGGGTCGTTCGCCAGCACGAGCGCGGCGCCGGTCGTCTTCGCCAGGGCGAAGGCGAGGTCCATCGTGCCCTTCTCTTCGGGGTTCGGGAAGGCGACGGTGGGGAACGCGCCGTCCGGCTTCTGCTGCTCGGGCACGCTCGTCACGTCGGTGAAGCCGCCCTCGGACATCGCGCGGCGCACGAGCGCGTCGCCCACGCCGTGGAGCGGCGTGTACACGATGCGGAGCGCGCGGTCCCCCGCGTCCGGGTGCACGGCGAGGGCGCGCACCGCGTCGAGGTAGCCTCGCTCGAGGCTCTCGGGAGCCTCCGTCACCAGGCCGCGCGCCTCGAGGTCGCGGAGCGCCTTCTGCACGACGTCGCTCGCCGCGGGGGCGCGCGCCATGGCGGCGGCGATGCGCGCGTCGATCGGCGGGATGATCTGCGCCGCGTTCTCCCAGTACACCTTGTAGCCGTTGTACTCGGGCGGATTGTGGCTCGCCGTGATGACCACCCCGGCGGCCGAGCCGAGCGTCTTCACCGCGAAGCCGACGAGCGGCGTCGGCACCGGCGAGCGGAAGAGGACCACCTTGATCCCGGCCGCCGCGAGGATCACCGCCGCGTGCTCCGAGAATTGCCGGCTCATCCGCCGCGCGTCCCCGCCCACGACGACGCCGCGCATGGCGGCTCCGGGCACCGAGGCGAGCAGCTCCTGCGCGAGCCCCCACGTCGCCCGGACGACGACCGCGAGGTTCATCCGGTTCGGGCCGGCGGCGAGGACGCCGCGCAGGCCCGCGGTACCGAACTCGAGCGGCGCGGCGAAGCGGTCGGCGAGGTCGGTCGCCGCGGGGTCCTTCTGCGCGAGCAGGGCGCGAAGCTCCTCGCGCGTGGCCGGATCGGGATCCTCGGCCATCCACTTCTCGGCGCTCTTGCGTAGCTCGGCGGGCTCCATCGGCGAGGGCCACTATATACACTCCGGGGTCCTGCCGACGCCTCTCGCGTGCGATAGTCGTTGGCGGAGATGCTCCGCTACGCGCTCCGCCGCGTCCTTTGGGCGATCCCGACGCTGCTCGCCACGAGCCTCGTGCTCTTCTTCGTCACCACGCTGGCGCCCGATCCGGCCCGCGGGACCGACGATCCGGTGGTCGAGGAGGCGCGGCGCACCCGGTTCGCGGATCTGCCGCGCTTCGTGAACACGAGGCCGGAGGACGTGACGTCCCGGTCGACCGCGGCGGTGCGGGAGGTGGCGGGCGGGGGCGCGCGGGAGGAGCGGGGCGCGCGCGAGCTCGAGCACCTCGGCGGGGCGGCCCTTCCCCACGTGCTCCCGTTGCTCGAGGCCCTGCCGCCGGAGAGCCGCGGGCGCGTGGCGGTGGCGCTCGCTCCGGTCGCGTCGCGCATGGGCATCGGCAACGCCGCCGAGCTCGCGCAGCCGCAGACCGCGGCCCTCTTCTGGTCGCGCTTCTGGGACGACCGCGCGCTCGACTTCACGCGCACGGCGGTGGCGCGCGCGGTGTCGCGGCTGGTCGAGCACGGGACCGACCTCCGCGAGACGGACCTCGTGTCGCTCGACACCTACGCGCTGCCCGAGGTCATCCGCGCGATGACCACGACGACCGACCACCTCGCGCTGCAGCGGCTCACGCGCATCGCGCGCCACGCCACCGAGCGGGGAGCGGTGGTGGCGGAGGACTCCGACGCGACCCAGGTGCGCCGCGCCGTCGCCGACTGGCAGGAGTGGTGGTTCGTGCACGAGGCGGACTACGTCGAGCTCGACGGGGCCGATCGCGCGGTCGCCTTCGTGACCGAGACTCGCTACGGCAAGTGGCTGCGGCGCGCGGCGAGCGGCGAGCTGGGCGTCAGCGCCATCGACGGCGAGCCCATCGTCGACAAGCTGCGCGAGCGCGCGCCGGTGACGCTGCTCGTGTGCGCGCTGGCGATGCTCCTCAGCTGGTCGATCGCCGTTCCGCTCGGGGCGATCGGCGCCTGGCGCCAGGGCCGCCCGCTCGACTGGGTGACCACGGGGGCGATCTTCCTCCTCTACGCGACGCCGACGTTCACGACCGCGGAGATCCTGCGGCGCGTGGCCGGCGACCACGCGGTCGGCGGGGCGCGCCTCGCGCTGGCGGTCACGGCGCTCGCGCTCGGATCGACGGCGACGCTCTCGCGGTGGCAGCGCTCGGCGATGCTGGACGTCGTGCGGCAGGACTTCGTGCGAACCGCCCGCGCCAAGGGCCTCCCGGAGTGGCGCGTCGCGGTGGTCCACGCGCTGCGAAACACGCTGATGCCCACCGTGACGCTGGCCGGGCTGCACCTGCCGGTCCTCCTCGGCGGCGCGTTCGTGGTCGAGGAGGTGTTCGGGCTTCCGGGGGTCGGCTTCGAGACGCTGCGGGCCATCGAGGCGCACGACGCGGCGTGGCTGATGGCGGTGATCCTGGCGTCGGCGGCGGCGGTGACGGTGGGCCTCGTCGCGAGCGACGTGGCGTGCGCGGCGCTGGACCCCCGCGTGCGCGAGGTGCTGACGCGGAGGGAGGGCCGCGCGGAATGAGCGACGAGCACGCCCCGCACGAGCCGAGCGTCGTCCTCGAGCTGTCGCGGCGCAAGGGTGGCTCCGCCGTCCGCGAGTCCCTCGTGGACGCCCGGCGGGCCGCGGCCCCTTACGTGACGATGACGCGCATCGCCCTCGCGCGCCTCGCGCGGGACCGCCTGGCGCGGGTTGGAGCGCTCGTCCTCGCGTGCCTCGCGCTCGTCGCGGTCTACGCGGACCTGCTGGCCAGCGACCGCCCCGTCGCGTGCCGGTACCACGGCGTCGTGTACGTGCTGCCGAACGTGACGCACCCGGCGGCGCTGGCGGCGGCCGGCGACGCGGCGAGGCCGGAGGACCGCGCTCCGGGCGACTGGGCGATCGCGCCCCTGGTGGCACACGGCCCGACGGAGACGGGCCGCGACTCGGACGCGATGCTGCCGCCGCTGTCGGCGGGTCACCCCCTGGGCACCGACGCCCACGGCCGCGACGTGTTCGCGCGCGTCGTGCACGGGGCGCGGACCGCGCTCGGCCTGGGGCTCGCCGCGTCGCTGGTCCTGGTGCTCATCGGCGTGGCGCTGGGTGGCCTCGCGGGATTCGCGGGCGGCGTCGTCGACTCGCTCGTGTCGCGCGCGGTGGAGTCGCTGACGGCGATCCCGACGCTCGTCATGGTGCTCGTCGTGGGCGCCCTCGTGCCGCATGCGACGACCGCGACGCTCCTCTGGACGATCGCGCTGACGCGCTGGACCGAGCTGGCGCGCCTCGTGCGAGGCGAGGTGCTGCGGGGCCTGGGAGAGGACTATGCGACGGCCGCGCGCGCCCTGGGTGCGTCGCCCGCGCGCGTGCTCTTGCGCCACGTGATGCCGAACGCCGTGGGCCCGGCGATCGTCGCGGCCGCCTTCGGGGTGGCGTCGGTCGTGCTGCTCGAGGCGGCGGTGGACTTCCTGCGCGTCGGCTCGCCGGACACGATGGCCTCGTGGGGCGAGGCGATGGGTGAAGCGCGCGCGAACGCCGGAGCGTGGTGGCTCATCGTGTTCCCCGGAGCCGCGCTCCTCGCGACGCTGGTGTCGCTCAACCTGGTGGGCGAGGCGGCGAGGAATGCACTCGACCCGAAGCTGAGAGGAGCGAGCGGAGGGGTCGGAGGGTGACTGACCTCAGTGCAACGTCGTCTTGAACTCCCCGATGTCGCTGCTCCCCGCGGTGCTCCCGGGCGCGACCCGGGGGGCCTTCGTCGGTCTCGCGCTCGATGCCGGCGGCCATCCCGTCGCGGCCGGGCGCGATGCCGCCGCCGTATCGGCCGCCGCCGTGTCCGCGGTCGGGGTCGGGGTCGGGGTCGGGGTCGGGATCGCGGTCGCGGTCGGGATCGCGGTCGCGGTCGGGATCGCGGTCGCGGTCGGGGTCGCCGACGCGGTCGCCGCCGCGGAAGCGGTCGCCGGCGCTGCCGCGGTCGCCGTCGTCGCGCCCCCCATCATCAGCTTCGCCACCACGAAGAGCCCCAGCACCACCACCAGCCCCGCCACGATGGCCACGATCACCCGCGGCCCGATCTGATGCGGCACGTCGGCCGTGGCGTTCAAGGCCTGTCGCCGCGCCTCCGCCGCCTCGATCACCGCCTGCACCTTGGCCCGGTCGATCCGCGTCGTCGGGGCCTGGGGCGCGCGCTCCACCACGACCTTGGGCTCCTCGTCCGGCGACGTCCGCGCCGGGCGGACGCCGTGCTCCGCATGGTACGACGCCGACGATTGCCCATCGGTCGCCGGCATCTGCTTCGGACGCTCCGGCTGCGGCCCCTGCATCCCATCGAGGAGCAGCTCGACCGAGTCCTTCCGCGGCTTGATGCGCATCGACGCGGGCACCACGATCCCCATCGGCGGCGTGGGGATCCGCTGCGTCGACCCGACCCCCGGGGCCCCGGGGATCGCCGCCATTCCGGGCGCCTGCAGCGGCAGAGTCGCCGCGATGGGGGGCCGCGAAGGCGGGCCCACCCCCGGGTCCGTCGATACGTGGGTCGACGCGGCGATGGGCGACGGGGTGGGGTCGGTCGGTGCCAGCCCGCGCATCGCCTCGGGCGTCGACGGGTCGGTGTCCTGGTCCCTGGTCGTCATCCCTGCGCCTCGGCCCCGCCTCCCTCCTTTTTACCGCCGATCGCCGCGAGACACCAACGCGAGCCTCGAGCCGCCCCTCGACGCGACGCGCAGCGTGCGTATAGATCCCGGCATCATGACGATTCTCGGCGGCTTCGGCGGCGGAGGTAGAGCGGGTGGGGCCGGCGGTCCAGCCGCCGGCGCGGGCAAGGGCGGCAGCGTCCCCTACGTGACGGAGCGCGACTTCGAGAAGGAGGTGCTGCGGAGCGAGCTCCCAGTCCTCATGGAGTTCACCGCCGACTGGTGCCAGCCGTGCAAGACCATCGCCCCCGAGGTCGAAGCCTTCGCGCGCGACATGGAGGGCAAGGCCAAGGTCGTGAAGATCGACGTCGACAAGTCGCCGGTCATCGCCCAGCAGCTCCGCGTCCAGAGCGTGCCGACGTTCATGGTCGTCGCCGAGGGACGCATCCAGGACGCCGTCGTGGGCGCCATCCGCAAGAAGAAGATGCAGGAGATGGTGGAGCCGTTCCTCCCCCGCGCCGCGGGCGCGATCAAGCCGGCCGAGCTGGCGCAACTGCTCGCCGGCGGGGCGGTGTCGCCGATCGACACGCGCGACGCCGGCGCGTTCGCCCGCGCCCACCTGCCGGGGGCCGTGAGCATGCCGCTCGAAGGAATCGAGGGGCGCCTGGCCGAGCTTCACATGCTGACCGGGCAGCCGGTGCTCTATTGCCGCTCGGGCGACAAGACGAAAGAGATGGCGGAGAAGCTCGCCGAGCAAGGGGTGCCGGTGGCGTTCCTCGAGGGCGGCCTGCTGGCCTGGGAGGCGGAGGGCCTTCCCATCGAGCGGTAGACGGGGACGCGGGCCTCAGGTGCGGCGACGGCGGCGGCGAAGACGAGCCAGCGCCGCCGTCATCGCGACGAGCGCGGCGTCGACGAGGGACGCGGGTCCGGGCGGCGTCCCTCCCGGGGCGCAGATGGGGAGCCCCACGACGCACGCCCCCGCGAAGTTCGACCAGAGCTTCTGCACCCGGTAGCCCGCCACCGCCGCGTTGTCCCCGACAAAGCCGTTGAAGCAGAGATCCCCGATCTCGCCCTTCGCGCCGCCGTCGCCCGCCCACGCCATCGGGTAGACGTCGTCCCCCGCGGCGAGGGCCGCCGGGGCCACGAGCCCGGACTCGGTGTCGGTGATGGCCTCCGCGAGCTCGTGCGACCGCAGGATCGTCTCGTCGTCGAAGCCCTGCCCGCACACCGTCCCGACGCACGCGTGGCTGTCCGGTAGCACCGCATAGGGCACGCCTTTGCCGGCGATGGCCACCGTCGAGTGGTACGCGCAGAAGTCCGTGCAGCTCGTTCCGCCGAGGAACGTCACCGTGTACCCGGGAGGGATCTCGACCATGTAGGCGGTGGTCACGTTGCCGGCCGCGTCGAGCGTCGGAGCGGGGAGGCTGCCCGCCGCGATCTGCGCCGCGAGCTCGCTCGCGATGTCGCCGTCGCTGAGCATCGTGGACTGGTTCGAGGGCGTGATGGTGATGCCCGCGGCGAAGCGCCCGCGTCCGATGTGCTGGCCCGAGCCGGGGTAACCGCCGGCGCCCGTCCGTCCGATCGTGTCGTATTCCTCGAGCCAGTCGACGTAGCTGCTGCCGGCGATGGCCGCGTAGAAGTTGCCGATCTGCTGCTGGAGGTCGATGTCGACGTCCGACGTCCAAAAGACCGCGACGACGACCGCGCTCGAGAGGACGCGACCGCCGTAGTACGCGACGACGACTCCCATGGCGGCCCCGCAGGAGCGAGGCTACCGCATACGGTCGGGCTCGTCGTGCCGCGACGCAGCAAGGCCGAGCGGGTGGGCTTGGGCGCGGCGGGGGGCTATGGTGGATGTGGAATGCCCCGGAAGAGCGACTGGCCGACGATACCGCCAGCGTTCGACGTGGCGAAGTTCGCGAAGGACTCCGACCGTCGCATCGCCGTGGCGCGTCCGGCCGCTACCGAGCCGCCAGTGATGGAGGCTCCCGTTCCCGAGGAGTCCGAGATCCGCCTCGTGACGCGCCCCGAGATGGGCGCCACCGTGACCGACGACGCGTGGGGACGGACGATGGCCACGGGCCTGCCCGTGGTCGTCATGGCGGTCGACGTCCTCAAGCGCCTGCCGCTCGACCACCGCGCCGGGTTCCTGCTCTCGCTGATGGACGGAGCGATCGACCTCGAGACGCTGGTCGAAATAGCGGGCATGCCGCGCGACGTGGTCCTCCGCGTCGTGAGGGACCTCTTCGAATCCGGCGTCGTCGATTTTCGCCCCTCCGGTTGAACATTGAAACCGAGGCCAAGGTCGCGCACCCTGGCCGAATGAAAAAGCCGCTCTTCATGGCGCTGGTCCTGGGCCTGCTCACGGCCGGGGGCTCGGCGATGGCGCAATATCCCTATCCACCTCCTCCGCCCCCGCCGCCCGGCAATGGCGGGTACGGCGCGCCCCGCCCGGTGCAGCAGTTCGGTGGTCCGGGGACGCTGGCCATCTCCAGCGACATGAACCTCGCGTTCCAGGGGTGCTCGGGATGCGCGAGCCCGACCAACATCGCCTACGGAGCCGGCAACAACGCCACGAACAGCTCCGGCTGGGTATTCACCCTCGCGCCCGCCGCGGACTACTTCGTCATCCAGGGGCTCTCCCTCGGCGCCCAGATCGTCTACGCCCACGCGCACACGAGCGCTCCGGGCGGGGCCGGCACGTCCACATCCACGTCGACGGACTCGGACCTCTTCGGGATCGCGGCGCGGGTCGGGTACAACATCCCGATCACGGACCTCATCTCGTTCTGGCCGAAGGCGGGCCTCCTCTTCGACACGGTGTCCTCGACCGGGAGCTACAGCGCCAACGCGTTCGACGTCTTCGTCTACGCGCCGTTCCTGCTCCACCTCGCGCCCCACTTCTTCGCCGGGCTCGGCCCGCAGATCCAGACCGACCTCACCGCGTCGCAGTCCGTGGCCGGCAAGAGCGTGACGGACCCCCCGAAGCAGACGAGCTACGGCATCCTCTTCACCATCGGCGGCTGGACCGTCCCCGCGGGCTGAGAGGCCACGAGCACGCCTACGTGCGCGCGCTCACCGCGCGCACGAGGTGCTTCTGCGCCAGCGCGAAGAGCGCCAGCACGGGCAGGGAGAGCACGACGTTGCCGGCCATGACGATGTGCCAGCGGACGCCGGTCCCCTGCTCGCGGAGGAGCGCGACCCCGAGCGGCAGCGTGCGCACGTGGTCGTCGGTCGTCATCACCAGCGGCCAGAAGTAGTCGTTGTAGTGAAAGACGAAGCTCACGAGAAAGAGCGACACGAGCGTCGGCTTGAGCATCGGGGCGAGGACGCGGTAGACGATGGTCCACTCGCCGGCGCCGTCCATGCGCGCCGCCTCGATCATCTCGTCCGGCACGCTGACGAGCGCCTGACGCACGAGGAACGTCCCGAGCGCGCTGGCGGCGAACGGGAGCACCAGCGCGGTCATCGTGTCGACGACGTGCGCCTTCGCGAACAGGAGGAACACCGGGACGAACGTCGCCTGCGCCGGCACGAGCAGGCACGCGAGCACGGTGCCGAAGGCGAAGCCGCGACCGACGAAGCGCAGCTTCGCGAGGGCGTAGCCGGCGGGGAGAGCGAGGGCGATCTGCGCGAGGGCGATCGTCCCGGCCATGAAGACGGTGACGCCCATGTAGCGAGCCACCGGGAGCGTGGCGAAGACGTCGCGGTAGGCGCCGGTGTCGAGGTGCTCGGGGAGGGGCGCGGTGGGGTTGGCGACGATCTCGGGCAGCGTCTTGAACGAGGTGGCGACCATCCACGCGTAGGGCACGAGCCACACCGCCGCGGCGACGCACGCGAGCACGATCAGCCCGTAGCGGCGGACGAGCCTCAAGCCAGCCTCGTTGCCGAGCCTGGCTCAGACAATCCGCTCGCAAGCTCGCGGGGTATGTTCATCGGGACACCCCCGCGCGGCCGCGCCACACGCGGAGCTGGAGGCCGGCGGCGGCGAGGAGCAGCAGGAAGAAGACGACGGTGAGCGCGCTGGCGCGACCGACGCTCAGGTTGAGGAAGATCTGCTCGTAGATGGCGTAGACGAAGAGCTCCGTCGCACGCGCGGGGCCGCCCTGCGTCATGATGCGGACCACGTCGAACGCCTGGAAGCTCGTGACGAGGCTCGTCGTCGCCACGAAGGCGGCCGTCGGGGCGAGCAGCGGCATGGTGACGTGGCGGAAGCGCGACCAGGGGCCGGCCCCGTCGAGCGCGGCGGCCTCGAGGAGCGAGCGGGGGACGCCCTGCAGGCCGGCGAGGAAGACGATCATCGCGTAGCCGGTGAGCTTCCACACGCCGACGACGGCGAGCGTCGGCAGCGCCCAGCGCGGATCGCCGAGGAGCGACAGCGGGCCGGCGCCGAGCGCGCGCATCATCCGGCCGATGGCGCCCGAGTTGCCATCGAGCATCCACATCCAGAGCAGCGCGACCGCGACCCAGCTGACGACGTAGGCGCTGAAGACGCTCGCCCGCACGAAGCCGAAGAAGCGCCCGGGCCGGTCGAGCAGCAGCGCAAGGCCGAGACCGAGGCTCATCGTGCCGGCGACGACGAGGACGCTGTAGCCGAGGGTGCGGAGCGCGACGCGCAGGAGCTCGCCGTGGGCCGCGAGCGCCTCGTAGTTGGCGGTGCCGACGTAGCGCGGCGGGGTGAGCATGTCCCACGAGAAGAAGCTCTCGTAGGCGGCGACGCCGATGGGCAGCGCGAAGAACACGAAGAGCAGCGCCAGGGTCGGCCCGAGCATGGCCCAGGGGTGCCACGCGGAGCGCGGCCTCACGCCGGCCTCCCCGCCTCTTCGCGCGCGGCGTCCATCAGCGCGTGCGCGTCGGTGCCTTCGAGCACGCCCTCCTCGAGGTTCGGCTCGACCACGTCGCGCTCGACGCGGAAGAGATCCGGGGCCCACGGCCAGGGGTCGACCGCCGCGAGCTGATCGTAGGCGACGCGGTCGTTGGGGTGCTTCGCGTACCACCCGCGCTCCTCGAGGAGCGCGACCGCCGGGCGCGTCACCGGCATGTACCCGGTGCGCGTCGACCACGCGATGGTCTGCTCCGCGTCGCACATCCAGCGGACGAAGTCCCAGGCGGCCTGCTTCTCCGCGTCCGGCGCCGAGCGCATCACGACGAACATCGTCCCTCCCGTCGGCACGCTGGCGCGCAGATCGCGCGGGAGCGGCGCCGCGACGACCGGGAAGCGCGCGGTGTCCTCCAGGTAGCGCACATAGGCCGTGCTGCTCCACATCATGGCGATGCGCCCCGCGAGGAAGCTCTCGTTCGACGACTGCCACGCCTGGTAGTCGCGCCCGGGCGGCGGCCGCATGACGTGCTCCTCGCGAACGAGGCGCTGCCAGAAGCGGAGCGCCTTCTCGCCCGCCGCGCCGCCGAGCGAGATGCGCCCGTCGGGCTCCACCAGGCGGCCGCCCGCCTGCCCCACCATCGCCACCCAGTACCACCACGAGATGGGTACCTCGTAGCCCCAGCGCATCTCCCCGTCCGGCGCGCGGTGCGTGAGGCGGTGCGCGGCGTCGAGGAGCTCGTCCCACGTGCGCGGCGGGGCGAGGTGCGCCTCGTCGAACATGCGCCCGTTGAGGAACGCGATCGGCGTCGAGCGGTTGAACGGGATCGCGACGAGCGGTTGCGCGCCGCCGTCGGCGAAGGTCCCGCGCTGCTCGAGGGCGGGGACGAAGGGAAGGTCCCGGGCGCCCTCGTAGCCGGCGAGGTCCTCGAGGACGCCGGCGCGAGCGAGGTAGGGGAGCACCTCGCAGACGACGTGGGAGAGCGTCGGCGCGGCCCCGGCGGCGAGGGCGGTGCGCAGCTTGGCGAGGCACTCGTAGTAGTCGCCCTGGTGCACCGCCTCGACGAAGACGCGCGACTGGCTCGCGTTGTAGCGCGCGACGAGGTCGAGCATGACCTTGCGGACGAGGTCCCCGTACGCGTACCAGAAGCTGACGACGACGCGGCCGTCACGGTATTCGGGCCGTGATCGCCGGCCGCACCCCGCGGTGGCGAGCGGCGCGAGGGCGATGGAGGAGGCGCAGGCGCGGAGCAGGTCGCGGCGCCGGAGCACGCCCCGACGATACAACAGTCACCGTGAGCGGGTGCGACGACGGCGCGCGGCGCCGCCGACGACCACCAGGCCTCCGAGCCCCGCGAGGAGCAGCGCCGAGTCGCGGTCGCCGCCCGCCGTCGCGCAGCCGCACCCCGACGACGACGCGGGCGGGTGGGGCTCTTCGCCGATCGCCACCCCTTCGTCGTCGGTCGAGCTGCCGCCCGCGTCGACGTGGGGGCTCCGCGGGGTGTTGCCGCCCGGACCGTTGCTCGAGCTCGTGCTGCCGTCCGCCCCGGAGCTGCTCTCCGGGGCCGAGCTCGCGCCCGCGTCGACGTCGACCGGCGGCTCACCCGCGTCCCCGACCGGCGTGGGCGAGGCGCCGAAGATCAGCGTGTAATCGTTGCGCGACGTCGTGCCGCTGTACCCGCACGTCGTGGGGAAATCGGACGGCGCCCTCGGCGGCGAGAGGATCGTCTCGAGCACGTAGCTCTCCGCCTCGGTGCCGCCGGTGGCGTTCGTGAGCGTGTTGTCGAAGAACTGCGCCTCCCCGCTGGCCGGCAGCATCGTGCAGTCCGTGACGCCGTACGTCTCGAGGACGGCCGGGTTGATCTCGTCCGCCGGCTCCTTCGGGTCTTGCATCGTCAGCGACGTCTTCAGGTTGGTCGTCACGTCGAGCGTCGTGATCGTCCAGTTCGAGCAGTTGCCGTTGGCCTCGCAGCTCGCCATGTCGATCGTCCCCCGGATGACGTCACCCTCGCTGACCACGACGAGGGCGCTCTGCACGTCGATGCCGTAGCCGTCGGGGCCGCAGCAGTTCTCGCTCTCGATGGCCCACTCGCCCGGGACCTCGCTGAAGTCGAGCACCGACTGCAGAATGATGTCCATCGTCTCGAAGTCGTTGAAGAGCGCGATGTCCTGACTGCCGACGGTGGTCGGCTTGGCGGGCACGAACCACTCGGTGACCAGGCTCGAGCCCGGGACGACGGTGATGACGTTGGTGTCGTACCAGGTGATCCAGCCGTCGTAGGTGTCCGGCGAGTGCGGCACCGTCTCCGCCCCCCGCTCGCGGCGGCGGAGCTGCTTCGCGGTCGCCGGCGCGCCTTCGGGGAGCGGGTGACCGACGAGGTCGTAACGAGGATGGGCGCACGGAGGGATCCGCTCGTGCTCGACGCCGTCCATCCCGCGTATGACGGCGTCGCGGCCCCAGATCTCGTCAGCGCGAATCGACACGACGCACGACGGGTGGAAGAAGCCGTTGTGCGTGAGCACGTAGTCGGCGGGGACGCCGTCGGGCATCACCGCGCGGGTCGCGTGACGCGGGTGCCGGTCCCACGCCGCGCCGTCCGCGGACGCCGCGGAGCTGGCGGTGACGGCACATCCCAGGATCATCCAGGACAGAGCACGCCGCATGGGAGGAAACCCCCGTGCGGCAAGCATGCAGGAACTTCGCGCCGCGGTCACTCCACGGGCCGCGGTTTTCTACCACAATGCACGTGGGCGTCGGATGACGCGATACAACCCTCAGGCGCGGCGCAGGCGGGTGCGACGACGGCGCGCGGCGACGCCGAGAGCCGCAAGGCCGAGTCCGGCGAGGAGCAGCGCGGAGTCGCGATCACCGCCCGCGGTGGTGCACCCACACCCCGACGACGACGAGGGAGAGTGAGGCACGTCGCCGTTCGCCGCCCCGGCGTCGCCGGTCGAGCCGCCGCCAGCGTCGACGTGAGCCCCCGAGCTGCTTCCGCCCGAGCTGCTGCTCGAGCTCGTGCTGCTTCCCGAGCTGCCGCTCGACCCCGAGCTGCTACTCGACCCGGAGCCGTTGCCCGATCCTCCCGAGCTCGTGCTGCTCCCCGAGCTGCTGCTCGATCCCGAGCTACTCCCCGAGCCCGAGCTGCCGCCCGCGTCGACGTCGACCGGAGGCACGCCCCCGTCCCCGACCGGCGTGGGCGAGGCCCCGAAGATCAGCGTGTAGTCGTTGCCCGAGGTCGTGCCGCTGTATCCGCACGTCGTGGGGAACCCGGACGGCGCCATCGGCGGCGAGAGGATCGTCTCGAGCACGTAGGTCTCCGGCTCGGCGCCGCCGGTGGCGTTCGTGAGCGTGTTGTCGAAGAACTGCGCCTCGCCGTTGGCCGGGAGCATCGCGCAGGTCGTGACGCTGTACGTCTCGAGGACCGCGGGGTTGACCTCGTCCGCGGCCTCACCGGGGTTCTGCATCGTCAGCGCCGTCGACTTGCCGGTCGTCACGTCGAGCGTGGTGATCGTCCAGTTGGTGCAATCGCCGGTCGAGTCGCAGCTCGCCATGTCGATCGTCCCCTTCACGACGTCACCCTCGCTGACCTGGACGAGGGTGCTCTGCACGTCGTTGCCGTTGCCGGTCGGGCCGCAGCAGTTCTCGCTCTCCATCGCCCACTCGCCGGGGATCTCGCTGAAGTCGAGCACCGGCTGCAGGATGATGTCCTTCGTCTCGAAGTCGTTGAAGAACGCGATGTCCTGACTGCCGACGGTGGTCGGCTTGGCGGGCACGATCCACTCGGTGACGAGGCTCGAGCCCGGGACGACGGTGATGACGTTGGTGTCGTACCAGGTGACCCACCCGTCGTAGGTGTCCTGCGGGTGCGGCACGGTCTCTACTTCGCGCTGGCGGCGGCGGAGCTGCTTCGCGGTCGCCGGGGCGCCTTCGGGGAGCGCGTGACCGGCGAGGTCGTAGCGAGGATGGGCGCACGGAGGGATCCGCTCGTGCTCGACGCCGTCCATCCCGCGAATGACGGAGTCGCGACCCCAGATCTCGTCGGAGCGAATCGCGATGACGCACGACGGGTGGAAGAAGCCGTTGTGCGTGAGCACGTAGTCGGCGGGGACGCCGTCGGGCATCACCGCGCGGGTCGCGTGACGCGGGTGCCGGTCCCACGCCGCCCACGCCGCGTCGTCCGCGGATGCGGCGGAGCTGGCGGTGACGGCAGACCCCACGATTGCCACGATCGTCCAGGCCACGGCACGACGCATCCGAGAAACCCTCCGAGCGGCAAGCATGAAGGAACTTCACCCCGCGGTCATGCGCCGCTCGCGTGTTTCTGCCTCAACGCACGACTACGTCGGATGAGGACGGAAAACTCGCGCCAGGCAGGCCTTCAGTAGAAGTCCGCGAGCCAGGGCGCCGGCCCGGCGAAGAGGGCGGACGCCTTCGCGAGGTCCGCATCCGCGCCCTCGCAGAGGCCCGCGACCCGTAGCTCCTCCGCCGGCTGGTAGCCCGCGTAGAGCGACGCCAGACCGCGGACGTCGATCACGACCGCACCGCTTCCCCCCTCGCGCACCTGCGCCCGGCCGCCCGCGACCTCGAGCACCCAGCGGCGAGCGTTCTCGGGGAGGAGCGCGTCGCGGACGTCGAGCTCGAGCTCCCCGCGCACGTGGGCCGACCAGCCGCGGCGCTCGAGGGCGCCCCGCACGTCGACGATGCGGAGCATCCAGCGCTCCATCTCGGCCATCTCGAGCTTCTCTTCCTGCATGCACCCGAGGAGAGGATCCCCGGGCCCGGCCGCGAGCGTCGCGGTGCGCGCGACGGAGCGGTGGTCGGCGAGGAGCCGCAGGATGCGCCGCGCCGCGCCCGGGGTGCGGGCGACCGCGTCGCGCACCGGGAGCTCGCTCGGCGCGAGGGGGCTCGTGCTCGGCCGGTACGAGAGGACGGCGTAGCCCTCGGGGCCGTCGTCCCCTTCGACGAGGTAGATGCGCGCGTCCTCGCCGAGGGGCTCGAGGATGCGGGTCCAGAAGTAGGGCGTGCGCTCGACCGCGCCGGCGAGCGTACGGGCGCGGGCGTCGTAGAGCGCGCGCAGGGTGGCGTGGTCGTCGGCGGTCCCTTCGCGCACGTCGGGCTCGCGCGCGGCGGCGCCGATGTTGGCGAGCGGGACGCGGTAGACGAAGCGGTTGCCCGCGCTCTCGTAGCCCGCGGCGCGGTAGACCGGGAACGTCGCCGGGTAGAGGCTCGAGAGAGGAACGCCGTCGCGCCGCGACTCCTCGAGCGCGGTGCGCATCATCTCGCCCGCGACGCCGCGCGAGCGATGCTCGGTGGCGACCGCGACGGCGGTGATGCCGGCGCAGGGGACCGCGCGCCCGCCGAACCAGTGGCCCATCGGCTGGATGGCGAGGCCGCCGATCACGGTGTCGCCGCGGCGGGCGACGCGGAGGTTGCGCGCGCCGACGCGGGTCATCCAGAGCGGGATGCGCTCCGGGGCCACGTTGAGCGACCGGGCCGCGATGCCGCCGAAGCGGACTATTTCGTCCGCGTCGGGCACGCCGATGTCGAGGTCCTCGATGTTCACGGAGCGCATCCGGTCACGCATCACGCCACCCGCTCCCCTTCCCCGTCCGCGTCGAAGACCATCGCGTGCGCGGCGTCGACCTTCACCCGGACGGAATCGCCCCGGCGGCGCGGGTCGAAGCCCGGCGATTGCGCCCGCAGCTCCTCGCCCCCGACGCGGAGCAACAGGTGCGTCTCGGCCCCGAGCGGCTCCACGGCGAGGATCTCTCCGTCCGCCGCGCCGTCCGCCGCGCCTCCGGTCGCGACGAGCGACACGTGCTCGGGACGCACCCCCACCTCGAGCCGCGCCGGCAGCGCACCCGCGGGCTTCGGCAGCCGGAAGCCCCCCGCCACGATGGCGTCCGCCTCGGCGCGGGCCGGCAGGAGGTTCATGCGCGGCGAGCCGAGGAACGCGCCGACGAACGACGTCGCCGGCTTCTCGTAGACCTCCCGCGGCGTCGCGAGCTGGAGGAGGCGCCCGGCGCGCATGACCGCGATGCGGTCGGCCAGCGTCATCGCCTCCACGTGGTCGTGCGTCACGTAGAGCGCGGTCGCGCCGAGGCGCCGGACGAGCTGACCGATCTCGAGGCGGATGTCCCCGCGGAGCGACGCGTCGAGGTTCGACAGGGGCTCGTCGAAGAGGAACACGCGCGGCTTTCGCACGATGGCGCGGCCCATCGCCACGCGCTGGCGCTCCCCCCCCGAGAGCTCCCCCGGTCGGCGGTCGAGGAGCTTCTCGATGCGCAGGAGCGCGGCCGCCTCGTCGACCGCCTTCGCGCGCTCCGCGCCGGGCATCCCGCGCATCTTCAGCGGGAACTCCATGATCTCGCGCGCGGTCATCTGCGGGTAGAGCGCGTACCCCTGGAAGACCATCGCGACGTCGCGGTCCTGCGGCGCGACGCCGTTCATGGGGCGCCCCGCGATGGTCACCCTGCCCGCGTCCGGCTCCTCGAG
>JBEKGQ010000043.1:0-17673 GCA_050012715.1 Polyangiaceae bacterium | reverse complement strand
TTCTTCGACGACCTCTTCTGCATGGCGGCGAAGGTCCGCATCGTCTCCTGCGAGCGCGTCGTGCGCACCGAGGAGCTCGCCGCCGAAGGCGCCCTGCAGACGATGCGCATCCATCGCGGCCTGGTCGATGCGGTCGTCGAGGCGCCGCGAGGGGCCGCGTTCACGTCGTGCGATCCCGACTATCCTCGCGACGAGGCGGCGCAGAAGGCCTACGCCGCGAGCGCGCAGGAGCCGGGCGGCTGGGCCGCTTATCGCGAGCGCTTCCTTTCCGAGGGGACGCCATGAGCGCCGATTTCGCCCTCCACGAGGTGTGCGTCGTCGCCTGCGCCGAGGCGTGGCGAGGGGACGGCGAGATCCTCGCGAGCCCCATCGGCGTGCTGCCCGCGGTCGCGGCCCGCCTCGCGAAGGCGACCTTCGCGCGCCAGCTCCTCATGACCGACGGCGTCGCGTCCCTCGTGTCGAACGGCGTCGTGGAGGGCTGGATGCCTTACCGGACCGTGTTCGACACCGTGTGGTCCGGACGCCGCCACGTCATGATGGGCGCGAGCCAGATCGACCGCTACGGCAACCAGAACATCTCGTGCATCGGCGAGCACGCGCGCCCCAAGGCGCAGCTCGTCGGCATGCGCGGCGCGCCCGGCAACACGATCAACCATCCGACGAGCTACTGGATCCCGGGCCACTCGACGCGCGTCTTCGTGCCGAAGGTCGACGTCGTGTGCGGCGTGGGGTACGACCGCGCCGCCGCGCTCGGGCGGAGCGGGCGCTTTCACGGGCTGCGCCGCGTCGTGACGAACCTCGCCGTGCTCGACTTCGACAGCCCCGACCACTCGATGCGTCTCGCCTCGTGTCACCCGGGGGTCTCGGTGGCCGACGTCGTCCAGGCGACGGGCTTCCCGCTCGTCGTCCCCGAGAACGTCCCGACGACGCGCACCCCGACCCCCGACGAGCTGCGCCTCCTCCGCGAGGTCATCGACCCCAATGGAAACGCGGCGAAGGAGCTCGGTCGATGATGCGCGCGCTCGATACGGCCATCTGCAAGCTCTTCGGCATCCGCTACCCGATCGTCCAGACTGGCATGGGCTGGGTATCCGGGGCGCGTCTCACCGCCGCGACGAGCGCGGCCGGCGGGCTCGGCATCCTCGCGTCCGCCACGATGACGCTGCCGGAGCTGGAGAAGGCCATCCACGACGTCCGGGCGAAGACGGACGCGCCGTTCGGCGTCAACTTGCGCACCGACCAGGACGACATCGAGGACCGCGTCGCGCTCCTCGTGCGCGAGAAGGTCAAGGTCGCGAGCTTCGCCCAGGCGCCGCGCAAGGAGATCGTGCAGCGGCTGAAGGGCGAGGGCATCCTCACGATGCCGACGGTGGGCGCGAAGCGGCACGCGGAAAAAGTGGCGGCGCTCGGCGTCGACGCCATCATCGCGCAGGGCCACGAGGGCGGCGGTCACACCGGTCCCGTGCCCACGTCGCTGCTCCTTCCGCAGGTGACGAGCGCGGTCGACGTTCCGGTCCTCGGCGCGGGCGGGTTCTTCGATGGGCGCGGGCTCGTCGCCGCGCTCGCCTGGGGCGCGGCGGGGGTCGCGATGGGGACGCGCTTCCTCCTGACGCGCGAGAGCACGGTGCCCGATGCGGTGAAGAAGCAGTACCTGGAGACGCAGGTGACCGGGACGGTGGTGACGCGCGCGATCGACGGCTACCCGCAGCGGGTCATCCGTACCGCGTTCATCGAGGCGCTCGAGCGGTCCAGCGGGGTCGTCGCGCTCGCGCGCGCCGCGCAGCACGCCTGGCAGTTCCGCGCGCTGACCGGGGCGTCGATGACGTCACTGCTCCGCGAGGGCTTCGCGATGAAGAAGGCCCAGGAGCTGACGTACGGGCAGATGGCGATGGCGGCGAACGCGCCGATGATGACGCGCGCGAGCATGGTCGAAGGGAGGCCCGAGGTGGGCATCCTGCCCACGGGGCAGGTGGTCGGCGTCATCGAGGAGCTGCCCACGGTGGCCGAGCTGCTCCAGCGCATCGTGAGCGAGGCCGAGGCGACCCTCGGCCGGCTCGGGAGCGTATCGTGAGAGCGGGAGGCGCCCGATGACGGAGCCCGTGGTCCTCTACGAAACGCACGAGGCGACGGCGGTCGTCACGATGAACCGCCCGCAGGTCCGGAACGCGCAGAACGCGAAGATGACCCACGCGCTCGACGACGCGTTCGTCCGCGCGATGAACGACGACGCGGTGAAGGTCGTCGTCCTCGCCGGAGCCGGGCCGCACTTCTCGGCGGGCCACGACATCGGCACGCCCGACCGGGACATCCACCGGTCGTTCCCGCGCCGGGCGACGACGTGGTGGGAGCACGAGGACAAACCGGGCGTCGAGGGCATCTTCGTGCGCGAGTCGGAGCTCTACCTCGGGATGTGCCGCCGCTGGCGGGACCTCCCGAAGCCGACCATCGCGATGGTGCAAGGCGCGTGCGTCGCCGGGGGCCTGATGCTCGCGTGGGTGTGCGACCTCGTCGTCGCGGCGGACGACGCGTTCTTCGCCGATCCCGTCGTGCGCATGGGCATCCCGGGCGTCGAGTACTTCGCCCACCCGTTCGCGCTGCCCGGCCGGGTCGCGAAGGAGATGCTCTTCCTCGGGGAGCGCCTGCCGGCCGGGCGCGCCCACGAGCTCGGAATGGTGAACCGCGTCGTCCCCCGCGAGAAGCTGGGCGAGGAGACGCTCGCCGTCGCGAAGCGCATGGCGGAGATGCCGCGGCTCGCGCTGGCGCTCGCGAAGAAGGCGGTGAACCAGGCCGAGGACCGCATGGGCCTGCGCGACGCGATGGACGCCGCGTTCGCCCTTCACCACCTCGCGCACGCCCACAACTCGCTCACGTCGCCCGATCACCTCGCCGGTGAGGACGCGAAGAGCATGGCGGCGAAGCTGGCGAACACGAAGTAGGCGCCCGTGGACCTCACGTACTCCCCGGCTGAAGAGGCCTTCCGTCACGAAGCGCGCGCGTGGCTCGAGGCCAACGTCCCGCGCGAGCCGCTCCCGTCGGGCGACACGGCCGAGGGCTTCGCGCTCCACCGTCACTGGGAGAAGAAGCTCTTCGAGGCGCGCTGGGCCGTCGTGTCGTGGCCCAAGGCCTACGGCGGCCGCGAGGCGAGCCTCGTCGAGTGGCTGATCTTCGAGGAGGAGTACTACCTGGCAGCAGCGCCGCAGCGCATCGCGCAGAACGGCATCTTCCTCCTCGCGCCGACGCTCTTTCACTTCGGAACGCCCGAGCAGCAGGCGCGCGTGCTGCCTCGAATGGCCGCGGCGGAAGACCTGTGGGCGCAGGGGTGGTCGGAGCCGAACGCGGGGAGCGACCTCGCCGGGATCCAGAGCCGAGCGGTGCGCGACGAGGCGCGAAGCGGCTGGCGTCTGTCCGGCCAGAAGGCGTGGTGTACGCGCGGCGCCTTCTGCGACTGGATGTTCGGCCTCTTCCGCAGCGACCCGTCGGCGGAGAGGCACCGCGGCCTCACGTACTTCCTCGTGCCCCTGCGCGCCCCCGGCGTCACGGTGCGACCGGTCGGGCGGCTCGACGGCGACGCCGGGTTCGCGGACGTGTTCCTCGACGACGTCTTCGTTCCGGACCGCGACGTCCTCGGCAAGGTGCACGACGGCTGGAGCGTCGCGATGACGACGGCGAGCTCCGAGCGCGGGCTCACCCTCCGGAGCCCCGGGCGCTTCGTCGCCGCGGCCGCGCGCCTCGCGGAGCTGTGCCGGCGCGAGGAGAAGCGACGGCCGGTCGACGCGCCGCTCGATCTGGCGCTGCGCGACGCCGTCGTCCGCGCGTGGATGGACGCCGAGGCGTATCGCCTCTTCACCTGGCAGACGGTCGCCAAGCTCGACGGCGGCGGGAGCATCGGCGCCGAGGCCAGCGTGAACAAGGTCTTCTGGTCCGAGATGGACGTGCGCCTCCACGAGACGGCGATGCGCATCCTCGGCGCCCACGCCGAGCTCGCGGATGAGCCCTGGACCAAGGGCTTCCAGTTTTCCCTCGCCGGCCCCATCTACGCCGGGACGAACGAGATCCAGCGCAACGTCATCGCCGAGCGCCTGCTCGGCCTCCCGAGGTAGCCCGTCGTGCGCTTCGCCTTCACGCCCGAGTCCCTGGCCATCCGCGACAGCGTGCGAGCGCTGCTGGCGCGCGAGTGCACGCCGGCTCGCGTGCGCGAGGCCTGGTCGAGGCCGGACGGTCGGGTCCCGGGGCTGTGGGAGCAGCTCGCCGCGCTGGGCGTCGCGGGGACGCTCGCCCCCGAGGAGCACGGGGGGCTCGGTCTGACGGAGCTCGAGCTCGTGCTGGTCCTCGAAGAGAGCGGACGGTTCGCGGCGCCGGAGCCCATCGTCGACACGGCGGCGGTCGCCGTGCCGCTCCTCCGCGACGCGGAAGCACGGGAGCTGCTCCAGGCCGTGACCGGCGGTGGAAAGACCGTCGCGATGGGCCTCGCGGGCGCGCCGTTCCTGGCGAGCGCCGACACCGCGGACATCGTGCTGCTCGAGCACGCCGGGCAGGTCCACGCGCCCCCGCGGCGCGCGGTTCACCTCGAGCCGCGCCCGTCCATCGACGGCTCGCGCCGCCTCTTCCAGGTGCGGTGGGAGCCTTCGCGCGACACGTGCCTCGTCGACGGAGAGGGCGCGACGAAGCTCCTGCAAGCCGCCCGCGATCGCGGCGCCGTCGCGACGGCCGCGCAGCTCATCGGCCTCGCCCGCGCCATGCTGGCCACGACGGTGGACTACGTGAAGGCGCGTCACCAGTTCGGCAAGCCCGTGGGTAGCTTCCAGGCCGTGAAGCACCACCTCGCCGACGCGCTCATCGCCATCGAGATAGCCGCGCCCGCGGTCTACCGCGCGGCGTACTCCCTCGCCCGCGGCGACGTGGACGTCTCGACCCACGCCTCGATGGCGAAGGCGATGGCCTCGGAGGCCGCCGAGCTCGTCGCGCGCGAGGCGCTGCAGTGCCACGGCGCGATCGGCTACGCGTTCGAGAACGATCTTCACCTGTGGATGAAGCGCGCCTGGGCCCTCTCGGTCTCGTGGGGCGATGCCGCGTCGCATCGTGCGAGGGTCGGGCGAGCGCTGTTCGAAGCAAGTCAGCAGTCAGGAGGCATGTGATGGCAGAAGCATTCATCGTCGAGGCGGTCCGCACCCCCGTCGGCAAGCGGAACGGCGCGCTCAGCAAGGTTCATCCGGCCGACCTGGGAGCCCACGCGCTCAAGGCGCTCGTCGAGCGCGCGAAGATCGACCCGAAGGCGGTCGAGGACGTCATCTTCGGGTGCCTCGACACGATCGGCCCGCAGTCGGGAGACATCGCGCGCACCTGCTGGCTCTCGGCCGGCCTCCCCGACGAGGTGCCCGGCGTGACGGTCGACCGGCAGTGCGGTTCCTCGCAGCAGGCGCTCCACTTCGCCGCGCAGGCGGTGATGAGCGGCACGAGCGACCTCGTCGTCGCCGGCGGCGTGCAGAACATGAGCATGATCCCCATCGGCGCCTCGATGACCGTCGCGCAGTCGTTCGGCTTCGAGCATCCCTACGCGGGCGCGCGCGGCTGGGGCGAGCGCTACGGCAAAGAGATCGTGTCGCAGTTCCGCTCCGCCGAGATGATCGCCGAGAAGTGGGGCATCAGCCGCCGCGACATGGAGGAGTACGCCCTCGAGAGTCACCGGCGCGCCATCCAGGCCATCGACGAGGGGCGCTTCACGCGCGAGATCGCCCCCCTGGGGGACGTGAAGGTCGACGAGGGCCCTCGCCGCGACTCGACGCTGGAGAAGATGGCGACGTTGAAGCCGCTGGCGCCCGACGGCCGGCTGACCGCGGCGGCGTCGAGCCAGATCTCCGACGGCGCGGCGGCCATCCTCGTGGCGTCGGAGCGCGCGGTGAAGGAGCACGGGCTCGAGCCGCGCGCGCGGATCGCCCACCTCAGCGTGCGCGGGGACGACCCCATCTGGATGCTCACCGCTCCCATCCCGGCCACGCGGCGCGCCCTCGCGAAGGCGGGGATGACCCTCGACCAGATCGACCTCGTGGAGATCAACGAGGCCTTCGCCAGCGTCGTGCTCGCCTGGGAGAAGGAGCTCGGCGCCGATCACGCGAAGGTGAACGTGAACGGAGGAGCGCTCGCGCTGGGGCATCCGCTGGGAGCTACCGGCGCGCGTCTGATGACGACGCTTCTCCACGAGCTGGAGCGGTCCGGAAAGCGCTGGGGCCTCCAGACGATGTGCGAGGGCGGCGGTCAGGCGAACGTGACCATCGTGGAGCGGCTGCCGTGAGGCTCTGCGAGGGACGCGTCGCGATCGTGACCGGGGCGGGGCGGGGCCTCGGCCGGGAGTACGCGCTGGAGCTCGGCCGCCGGGGAGCGCGCGTGGTGGTCAACGATCTCGGTGTCTCCGGCGACGGAGCCGGGCACGCGGAGGGGCCGGCGCGCGAGGTGGTCGACATGATCCGCGCCGCCGGCGGCGAGGCGGTGACGAGCTTCGAGGACGTCGCCGACTGGGAAGGCGCGGGGCGCATCGTGCAGGCCGCGGTCGGGACGTGGGGCCGGCTCGACGTGCTCGTGAACAACGCCGGCTTCGTGCGCGACCGCATGCTGGTCAGCACGGGGGAGGACGAGTGGGACGCGGTCATCCGCGTGCACCTCAAGGGGCACTTCGCGCCGACGCGACACGCCGTCGCGCACTTCCGCGAGCGCTCGAAGGCGGGGGAGAAAGTGGACGCGCGCATCATCAACACGACGTCCGGCGCAGGGCTCCTCGGGAGCGTCGGGCAGGGGGCCTACTCCACCGCGAAGGCCGGTATCGCCGCGCTCACGCTGGTCGAGGCCGCGGAGCTCGCGCGCTACGGCGTCACCGCGAACGCGATTGCCCCGGCGGCTCGCACCCGCATGACCGAGACGACGTTCGCCGACATGATGCGGCGGCCCGAGTCCGGTTTCGACGCGATGGCGCCCGAGAACGTGGCCCCGCTCGTCGCCTGGCTCGCGAGCACGGATTCGCGCGAGGTCACGGGCCGCGTCTTCGAGGTGAGCGGCGGCTCCATCACCGTCGCCGAAGGGTGGAGCACCGGTCCGAGCGTCGATCGCGGTGAGCGCTGGGACGCGGTCGCACTGGGACCGACCGTGCGTGACCTCCTCTCGCAGGCGCGTGTGCCGCGCAAACCGTACGGAGCCTGACATGCCCGAGGCCTGGATCGTCTCCACCGCGCGCAGCCCCGTAGGTCGCGCCAACAAAGGCTCGCTCGTCGACCTCCGTCCGGACGACCTGGCCGCGACCATCGTCGGGGCCGCGCTCGCGAACGTCCCCTCCCTCGATCCTGCCCTCGTCGAGGACGTGATCCTCGGCTGCGCCCAGCCGGCGGGGGAGGCGGGGTACAACCTCGGTCGCGTCGTGGCGCTCCTCGCCGGCATGGGCGTGCCCGGCACGACCGTGAACCGCTACTGCGCCTCGTCGCTGCAGGCGATCCGGATCGCCGCTCACGCGATTCGGGCGGGCGAGGGCGACGCCATCGTGGCGGGCGGCGTCGAGTGCGTCAGCCGTTTCGGCAAGGGCAAGGCCGATGGGATGAACGACACGAAGAACCCGCGCTTCGGCGCCGACGGGATGCCCAACGTGTACATCGCGATGGGGGAGACCGCGGAGAACGTGGCGGACCGCGAAAGCGTCTCCCGCGCCGAGATGGACGCCTATGCGCTCGAGTCGCAACGACGAGCGGTGGCGGCGCAGGAGCGCGGGTCGTTCGCGCGCGAGATCTCGCCCATGACGCTCCCAGGGGGGCGGGTGGTGGCGAAGGACGACGGCCCTCGCGCCGACACGACGCTCGAGAAGCTGGCCGCTCTGGCCCCCGCGTTCCGACCGGATGGTCGCGTGACGGCAGGCAACGCGTGCCCGCTCAACGACGGCGCCGCGGCCGTCGTGCTGATGAGCGACGTGCGCGCGAAGGACCTCGGGATCGCGCCCAGGGCCAGGGTCGTGGCCACGGCGGTGTCGGCGCTCGCGCCGGAGGTCATGGGGCTCGGTCCCATCGAGGCCACTCGACGCGTCCTGGGGCGGGCCGGCCTGCGGATGAGCGACATCGACGCGGTCGAGATGAACGAGGCGTTCGCGGCCCAGGTCATCCCGTGCGCGCGCGCGCTCGAGATTCCCCCCGAGAAGCTCAACGTGCACGGCGGCGCCATCGCCCTCGGTCACCCGTTCGGCATGACGGGAGCCAGGCTCGTGACGACGTTGCTCACGGTCCTCGAGGAGCACGGCGGGCGCCTCGGGCTCGCCACGCTCTGCGTCGGCGGAGGGCAAGGGATGGCGCTCGTCGTCGAGCGGCTCTGAGCGAGAGGCACGTCGATCCCGGATGCTCTGGTCGTGGACGCTCCTCGCGGTCGGCGTGCTGGGCTTCCTGCTCGCCGTGAACGTCCTCGCGCCGACGCGTGCACCCGGTGGGGTGGCCGTCGTCAGCTTTTTCGCCGGGTGGCTCGTGGGCGAGCTCGCGGTTCATGCGCTCCTCGGTCAGCTCGTCCTCGTCGCGGTGCTCTCGTGGCTCGGCGCGCTCGCGGCGTGGCCCGGCCTCGCCGGCGCGGGACTCTCGCTCCTCGCCTGCGTCCTCCTCGTCGTCGCGCAGCGACGCGCGGCCTCCGCGGGCGACGCCGTGCGCGCGGCCCTCGGGCCGGACGCGGCAGCGCTCACCACGATGCCTCCGTCGCTCGGCCTCGCGCCCATCGTGTTCCCATTCCCCGTGCGCCACCCCGCGGTCGACTCCCGGCGCCGCGTCGAGTTCCAGCGCTACGGCGACGTGACCCTCCGCCTCGACGTCCATCGCCGTCGCGGGCACGAGGGGCGCGGCCCCGTGCTCGTCTACGTCCACGGTGGCGGCTGGGTCATCGGGCATCGCGACAAGCAGGGGCTGCCGCTGATGCAGCACCTCGCCGCGCACGGCTGGGTCTGCGTCTCGATCGACTACCGCCTCAGCCCGCACGCGACCTTCCCGGATCACCTGGTGGACGTGAAGCGGGCGCTCGTCTGGGTGCGCGACCACGCGGAGGAGCTCGGCGCCGACACGAGCTTCGTGGCCATCGCCGGGAACTCGGCGGGGGCGCACCTCGCCTCGCTGGCCGCGCTGACGCAGAACCGACCCGAGTACCAGCCGGGCTTCGAGTCGGGCGACACCACCGTGAACGCCTGCATCGGCTTCTACGGCATCTACGATCTCCTCGACCGCCGCCGCCTCCTCGCCCACGACGGCATGAAGCGCCTGCTCGCCAGGCACGTGATGAAGGCCAGCCCCGAGACGGACCGGCCGGCATACGAGGCGGCTTCGCCCGTCGACCGCGTGCACGCCGGCGCGCCGCCCTTCCTCCTCGTTCACGGTACGCACGACACGCTGGCGCCGGTGGCCGGGGCGCGCCACTTCGCGGAGGTGCTCCGCGAGACGTCACGCGCGAAGGTCGTGTACCTGGAGGTCCCCGGCGCGCAGCACGCCTTCGAGATATTCCCCTCGGTGCGCACGCGGCACGTCGTCGACGGAGCCGCGCGCTTCCTGGAGGACCTCTACCGGGCCTCCGCCAAGATGAGCCGGACGACCCCCGCGAGCTGAGCGTCCGTCGCCTGGATGTGGACCCGGGCGACGTCGCCGCTGGCGGTGAAGTCCGGGTGATCGAGGAGGCCGAGCAGGAGGGTCCGCGCCTTCACGTCGACCTCCTGGTCGAGGAAGTCGTGAATCTGCTGCGTCACCATGGCCGCGCCCGACGAGTCCGCCTCGAAGGTGAAGTCGGCCCCCTGGTCCTTGCGCGGGCCGATGAAGAACCGCGCCTCCGTGATCGAAGACGGGAGCTCGCTGATGACGCGGCTGGGGTTCCTCGCCCGGAAGCGGAGCGCCTCGCCGGGATCGGCGTGCGCCGGCAGATGCGCGGCCTGCGCGAGGCGTGCGGCCTCCGTCGCGAGCGGCGGCGCCACGAGGACGACGACGTGCGACTGCGGGCGCATGAGCACGATGTCCTCGCCGTCCACCTTGATCCGGACGGCGTGGATGCCGGGGCCGACGTCGACCGGTTTGGCCGAAGGGTCCGCCCGCCTCGAGTCCATCCACTTGTCGATCTTCGCGTCGGACACCGAGCAGAACATGGTCAGCGTGCCCTGCTCCTTCTTCATGAGCGACGGGCTCGTGAAGAGCAGCCAGTTGATCCCGAGATCATCGACGTGGGTGAAGTGCGCCTCCTCGATGATCATCTTGGCGACGGGCCCGAGCTGCCGGCCCGCCGTGTTGGCCTTGAACGCTTCGATGTTGATGAGCGCCGCGAGCTTCGACTCGCCCGCACGCGCGGCTCCCAGGTCGAACACGACCTTGGCTCGCGGGTTGCCCTCGTCGTCGTCGGCCGGCGCATTCCGGACGACGAGGGGTACGGCCGCGTCGACGGCGTTGGCCGCGCCGGCACTGGCGTCGGCGACGTCGGCGTGAACGTCGTTCGGCGCCGGTGCGGTCGACGCGACGGGGGTGACCGTGGTCTGGCTCGGTCCACTGGCCGGCGCCTTCGCCGCCGCGCACGCCACGACCCACCCCAGTACCGCGACGACCGCCCCGATGCTGTTCCAGCGCATCCTCGCAGGGTCGCACGGGCTCGACGCGCGTGATAGGTGCTCGCGCGCTAGGTCGCGCGCGCGCAGACTCGCGAGATGGTCCGGGCGACCCGCAGCCACGCGATTTGACCGGGGGTCACGAACGGCTTGCCGCTCGTCATCAGCCCGACGCTGAGCTCCCGCTCCGGATCGGCCCACGCGATGACGTTGGTGAAGCCCACGTGCCCGAACGCCTTCGGCGTGTGGGGCCCGTAGGGCGTGAAGTGCTCGGCGCCGAGCATGAAGCCCATTCCGTAGCGCACGGGCATGCCGAGGAACGAGTCGATCTCCAGGTAGGACTGCTCGCGCACCGCGCGACGAACTGTGCGGCGCTCGAAGACGCGGACGCCGTCGAGCTCTCCCTCCTCGAGGAGGAGCTGGAAGAAGCGCGACGCCTCGTTGGCGGTGCCGATGACGTTGCCCGAGGGGACGACGGCGGTGAGGAACCGCGGGTCGTTCGACAGCGCCGTCGCCTCGCGCACGCCGAGGCCGAGCGCGCGCTCGAGCGCCCAGGACTGCGGCGGGAAGGCGGGGAGGCCGGTGAACGCATTCACCGCCACCTCGTTCACGCGCGCCGCGGGGACGCCGTAGCCGAACGTCGCGAAGCCCAGGGGGTCGAGGATGTCCTCGCGGAGGACGTGGCGGATGTCGCGCCCGGTCACGCGTCGCACGACCTCACCGAGGACGAAGCCCCCCGTGAGCGCGTGGTATGCGAGGCGCCGACCGGGCACACTGAGCGGCTTCGCGTCGCACAGGACGCCGAGGAGGCGCTCCGAGTCGGAGAGGAGCGCGACGTCGACCTTCGCCTGCGGCACGTTCGGGATCCCTGCGCGATGCGTGAGGAGCTGGCGGAGGGTGACGTCTTCCTTGCCGTTCCGGCCGAACTCGGGAAAGTACTCGACGACGGCGTCGTCGAGGTGCAAGGCGCCGCGCTCGTCGAGGAGGTGGATGACCATCGCGGTCACCGCCTTCGACGCCGAGAAAAAGTTGAACAGCGAGTCGTGCCGGATGGGCGTCCGCGCCGCGTCCTTCGTGTCACCCGGTGAGTTCCCGCGCAGGTGCCCGATCGCGCGATCGAGGACGACCACGCCGCGCCGGCGCACGCACAGGGCCATCGCCGGCTGGAGCCCCGTCTCGTAGAGGCGCACGACCGACTTCCAGATGGCGTCGACGTCGGCCGGGGTCATCCCCGCCGCCTCGGGCTCCACCTCGGCGTCCGCGTTCCGGCTCGTGACCTCGTCGGGCGGGAAGGCCCGCACGTGCATCGCCAGGGGCATCCTCACGTGCGCTTCACCCGGGGTGGCGCAGCCTATCGCGGAGCTCGTACTTGAGCACCTTGCCGGTGGCGTTCATCGGGAGGGCGTCCACCACGATCACACGCCGCGGCACCTTGTAGTTGGCCATCCGCTCGCGGCTCCACGCGATGAGCTCCGCCTCGTCGAGAGACGCGCCCGGCCGCAGCACCACGAAGGCGACGCCGACCTCGCCCAGCCGCTCCTCGGGCGCGCCGACGACCGCGACGTGCGCGATGGCCTCGTGCCGGAGGAGCATCGACTCGATCTCGGCGGGGTAGGCGTTGAACCCTCCGACGATGAACATGTCCTTCTTGCGGTCGGTGATCCGGAGATACCCGCGCGCATCCATGATGCCGATGTCGCCCGTGCGCAGCCGTCCCGCGTCGTCCAGGGCCGCCGCCATGGCGGTCTCGTCGCCGAAGTAGCCGCGGGTCAGCGTGTAGCCCGAGATGACGACCTCTCCGGCGGTACCCGGGGGCACCTCCTGACCCGCGTCGTCCACCACGCGCACGTCGACGCCCGGGACGGCGCGTCCGGAGGTGGTGGCGACGGTCTCGGGGTCGTCGCCGGCGCGGCAGAGCGTGGCCACGCCGTTGGCCTCGGTGAGGCCGTAGCCGGTGAGCACGGTCTCGAAGCCGAGCTCGCGCTGCATCCGCTCGACGAGGCCCGTCGGTATGACCGCCGCCCCCGTCACCGCGAGGCGCAGCGAGCCGAGCCGGCGCATCGACCGGTCGTCGCGCGCCAGGATCGACTGGTAGAGCGAAGGGGGGCCGGGCATGACCGTGATGGCGTGGCGCTCGATCTGCTCGAGGAGGGCGTTCACGTCGAAGACGGCGAGGGGATACGTCGTCGCGCCCATCATGAGGCACGCGAGCCAGCCAGCCTTGTAGCCAAAGCTGTGGAAGAACGGGAGCACGACGAGGTAGCGGTCGCCGGCGCGGAGGCCCACGATGTCGGCCCAGTCGCGGAACGCGCGGAGCGTCTGCGCGTGCGTCGACATGGCCCCCTTGGGGCGCCCGGTCGTGCCGGAGGTGAACATGACGTCGCAGACGTCCCCCGGTTCGACCGACATGGCGCGCGCCTCCGCGACGTCGGGGGCGATCGAGTCGGCGCCGGCGAGGAAGGCGTCCCACGAGAGGGCGCGCGCCGGGGTGGGACCGGCGATGACGACGAGGGTCTCCAGCGCGGGGAGACGCACGCCGCTCGCGTCGAGCATCGCCAGCGCGTCGGCGCCGAGAAAGTCAGTCGTGGCGAAGAGGACGCGTGCTTCGCTCTTCGCGAGGAGGTAGGCCGCCTCTTCGCCCTTGAAGCGCGTGTTGATCGGTACGAGGGCGGCGCCCGCGGAGTGAACGGCGAGCGCGGCCACGATCCACTTCCAGCCGTTCGGTGCCCACAGGGCGACGCGGTCTCCCCGGGCGACCCCGGCGGCCATGAGGGACCGCGTGGCGCGCTTCACCTCGCCCGCGAGGCGCGCGAAGGAGAGCACCTCGTCGCGGTCGACGATGGCGGGGCGGTTGCCGTGCCGCTCGGCGGCGGCCCGGACGAGGCGCGCGATGGTCCCGAATTCGCGGTCGCCCCTGCGTCCCTCGTCCATCGGCTCAGCCCTGGGCCAGCTCGGCCAGCAGCCTCACCGCCTCGACCTGCGCAGTTCCGACGATGAGCGTCCCGATCGGCAACGACTTCCACGCCGCGAACCGTTCGCGGATCCGCTCCGGCGTCCCGAGGAGGTGCAGCGCATCGACGAGGGCATCGGGCACCGCCGCCACCGCCTCCTCGCGCTTTCCCTCGAGGAAGAGGTTCTGCACCTTGATCGCGTCCGCCTCGTAGCCGACTCGCCGGATGTACTCGTTGTAGAAGTTCTTCGCCTTCGCGCCCATCCCGCCGAGGTAGAGCGCGAGGCTCATCTTGAGCGGCATGCGGCACGCGTCGAGGTCGGTGCCGATGATGCACGCGATGGTGGGCGCGACGTCGAACGTCTTCAGGCTCTTGCCGCCTCCCGCCTTGGCGAAGCCTGCCTCGAGGTGCGGCTGGATGACGTCGAAGCGCTCCGGGTGCATGCAGGTGAGAAGGAGCCCGTCGGCGATCTC
Organism: Polyangiaceae bacterium; assembly: GCA_050012715.1. Lineage (GTDB taxonomy): Bacteria > Myxococcota_A > Polyangia > Polyangiales > Polyangiaceae > Palsa-1150. The sequence goes on along the minus strand of JBEKGQ010000043.1, from coordinate 3,673 downwards.
GGCGCTCATCTCCTGGCTCTTCGGCGCCATCGAGCCGGTGTAGATCGGGATGTCCTTGCGGCCGTGGAGGATGCTCTTCAGCGGCTTGCCGAGGCCCGTCGCGCCCGGCCCGCGGTACGGGATCTGGTAGCGCTCGCCCGAGAACTCGAGCGGCTTCTCGCGCGCGAGCACGGCGCGCACGATGGTCACGTACTCGCGCAGCCACGAGAGCGGCTTGTCGAACGGCACGCCGTGCCACCCCTCGACCACCTGCGGCCCCGACGTCCCGAGGCCGAGGATGAAGCGACCGCCCGAGAGCTGGTCGAGCGTCATCGCCGTCATCGCCGTGTTCGCGGGCGAGCGGCCGGGTAGCTGCATGATGGCGGTGCCGAGCTTGATCTTCTTCGTCTGGGCGCCGATCCACGCGAGGGGGCTCACCGCGTCGGAGCCCCACGCCTCCGCGGTCCAGACCGAGGCGAAGCCGGCGGTCTCGGCCTCGCGAATGAGGTTCATGTCGAGGGAGATGCTCGCTCCCGAATAGCCGACCATCAGTCCGAGTCGCATGGCAGGGGTCTCCTAGGCGCGGCGTGGCTCGAGGACGATGCGTCCTCGAAGGCCACCGGCGCGAATCAGTCGCTGGGCTTCGTCGGCCTTCTCCAGGGGCATCGTTCGCGCGATGGGGAAGTCGAAAGGTCTCTCGGCGTGCATGGCGAGGACGGCGCGCATCTCGTCGCGGGTCGCGCCGCTGCCGCCGAGGATGGTGAGCCCGCGCGTGATGACGAGCCCCAGGTTGAGGCCGACCTTCTCGCGCGTGACGTTCCCGATGGTCACGATGCGGCCGCCGATCTGGAGCGCGTGGAGCGCGGCGAGGAACGTCGGCGCGCCCACCGTGTCGACCGCGACGTCGACCGCGGCAACGGCCTTGGCGTCCGTCGTCACCTCGGCGGCGCCGAGCGATCGCAGGAAGCCTCGGTGCTCCTCGTTCCGTACGAAGGCCACGACGTGGGCCCCCAGCCGCGCCGCGATCTGCACCGCCGCGACCCCGACGCCACCGTTGGCGCCGGTCACGAGCACGCGCTCGCCGGCCTGGACGCGCGCCAGCGTGACCAGGTCGCGGTACGCCGTCCCGAAGGTGCAATGGAGCACCGCGGCGTGCGCGGCCGGCATCGCCTCCGGCACCGGATACGTCGCCGACACCGGCACGACCACCTCGCTCGCGTAGCCGCCGTCCGCGAGCAGGCCGAGCACCCAGGCCGCGCCCACGCAGAGCGTCGAGTCGCCTCGCTTGCACGCGACGCACTCGCCGCAGGCGTCGCGGTGCATCGTGGCCACGCGTGCCCCCACGGAGAGCTCGCTCACCCCCGGCCCGAGCTCGACGACGCGCCCCGCCGCCTCGTGGCCGGGGGTGATCGGAAGCCGCATGAACGGAAAGCGCCCCTCGCGATCGAGCAGATCGCGGTGGCACACCCCGCACGCCTCCACCGCCACGCGCACCTGCCCCGCCTCGAGCGGAGCCGAGGGAGCGTCCGCCTCGTACGCGAGCGGCGCATCCCACCCGGCCTGGACGAGACGGACGCGCTGGCTCACTTCGACGGGGGCAGAAACGCCTGCATCTTCTGCGCGAGCATCACGTTGCCCGAGACCTTGAGCTTGCCCTTCATGAACGCCATCGTCCCCGACAGCTTGCCGTTGACCATCTGGATGTAGTCGTCGGCCGCCATCTTGATCGTCGTGCTCGGCGCATCCGCGGGGCCTTCGGCGACGGCCATCGTCCCGTCGTCGATCGTCACGTGGTACGTGCCCCCGCCGTCACCGGCGAGCTCGAACTGGAACGTCGCCTTCACGCCCTTCGAGGCGCTCGCGATGAACCGGTCGTTCAACGTGTCGAAGTACTGCTTGATGCTGGAAACCTGGGGGGCTGTCATCGCCGTTCTCCTTGATGTCTACGCCGTTCGGTCATCAGATCGCGCGCTCGCGGCCGGCCCAGTAGGGGTCGCGCAGCTTGCGCTTGTAGAGCTTCCCGTTCGGGTCGCGCGGGAGCTCGGCGACGAAGTCGATCGACTTCGGGCACTTGAACCCGGCGATCTGCTCCTTGCAGTAAGCCAGGAGCTCGTCGGCCACCGCGGGCCCGGCCTCGACTCCGGGTGCCAGCTCGACGACCGCCTTCACGAGCTCGCCCCAGTCGTCGTCCGGAATGCCAAAGACCGCCACGTCGCGCACCTTCGGGTGAACGACGAGCGCCGACTCGATCTCCGCGGGATAGATGTTCACGCCGCCGGAGATGATCATGTCCGTCTTGCGGTCGCAGAGGTAGAGGAAGCCCTCTTCGTCGAGATACCCCGCGTCGCCGACGGTGAAGAAGTCGCCCTTCCACGTCGACGCCGTCTTGTCCTTGTCCTTGTGGTACTCGAACTTGTGGGCGCCCATGCTCATGTAGACGGTGCCGACTTCGCGCGGCGCGCACTCGGTGCCGTCGTCCTTCACGACGCGCAGCTTCGAGATGGGCCACGCGTTCCCGACGGTGCCGGGGTGCTTCAGCCACCCCTCGGGCGTCGCCAGCGTGCCGCCGCCCTCGGACGCGGCGTAGTACTCGAAGATGACGTTGCCCCACCACTCGAACATCCGGCGCTTCACGTCGACCGGGCACGGCGCGGCGCTGTGGATGACGTGCCGCAGCGAGCTCACGTCGGCGCGGGCGCGCTCGGCGTCGGGCAGGGCGAGGAGCCGCCGGAACTGCGTCGGCACCATGTGCGTCGTCGTGACGCGGTGGCGTGCGATGAGGTCGAGCGTCCCCTCCGGCGTCCACTTGTCCATGAGGACGACGGTGTGGCCGAAGTGCAGGTGGTTCGTGCAGAAGTTGAGCACCGCGGTGTGGTAGAGCGGCGAGACGACGAGGTGGACGCCGTCGTCGTGCGGCGTGATGCCGAAGAGGCGGAGGAAGAGCGCGTTCGGCTCGGCGAGCGCCTCCGGCTCGATGGGCGCGAGGGGACGGCGGACGCCCTTGGGCCGGCCGGTCGTGCCCGACGTGTAGGTCATCGACGCGCCCGCGGTGCGGTCGGTGGGGTTCGACGTCGGCTGTCCCGCCTTCAGCTCCGCGTAGGGCCGGAAGCCGGGGTGCTCGCTCGTCGCGAAGCGCGCGCTGCGCGGGAAGTCGATGCTGTCGAGCGCCTGCGCGCAGGTGTCGGCGGTGCGCGCCGACGCGAAGACCGCCCGCGCGTCGCAGTCCTGCACGATGTACGCGATCTCCGGCACCGCCAGGTGGCTGTTCAGCGGCGTCATGTAGAAGCCGGCCTGCGTCGCCGCCATGTAGAGCTCGAGCATCGCGACTTCGTTCGTGAGCATCACCGCGAACGTGTCACCCCGCTTCAGGCCGAGGGCCCGCAGCGCGTGCACCACGCGGTTCGCTTCCCCGAGCAGCTCGCCGGCGGTGACCTTCTCTCCCGTCGGCGAGATCACCGCCACGTGCCCGGGATCGTCCTCTGCCACCTTCCAGAATCCGTAGGTCGCCATCGCTATCCTCTCTGCAACGCGCGGCCACAAGCTACGTCATAGTAGAACGTGTTTCAACCCACACCGGGCGACCGCCACCTAGGGGGCGTCCCTAGTTTTCGTCGCCGAGAAGCTGGATCATCTCGATCGGTTAGCGGCGAGGGCGCAGACAACCATTGCCTGAGCACAGCTGGCCATGATCAAA
>JBEKGQ010000042.1:0-20972 GCA_050012715.1 Polyangiaceae bacterium | reverse complement strand
ATGGTGCCCTTGCGCACCCCCTCCTTGAAGCCCTTGTCGCACGAGCTGATGAACTCGCGCGGGATGGAGCCGCCGGTCACGTCGTCGACGAACTCGTACGTCTCCACCGCGTCGGCCGGGAGCGGCTCGATGTAGCCCATGACCTTCGCGTACTGACCGGAGCCGCCGGTCTGCTTCTTGTGCGTGTAGTTGATGTCGGCGCGCCGGGTGATCGCCTCCCGGTACGCGACCTGCGGCTTGCCCGCGATGACGTCGCAGTTGTACTCGCGACGCATGCGCTCCATGTAGATGTCGAGGTGGAGCTCGCCCATGCCGCTGATGATGGTCTGCTGCGACTCCTCGTCCTGGTGCACGCGGAACGTGGGGTCCTCCTTCGTGAAGCGGTTGAGCGCCTTCGAGAAGTTGACCTCCATGGTGCGGTCCTTTGGCGCGACCGCGAGCGAAATGACCGCCGCCGGCACGTGCATCGACGTCAGCGTCCAGTTGACCTTGCCGTCGGTGAACGTCTCGCCCGAGCTGGCCTCGACGCCGTAGAAGGCCACGATGTCGCCCGCCTCGGCCGACGGGACCTCCTCGCGGTCCTCCGAGTGCATGCGGAACATGCGCGGGACGCGGACCTTCCGCATCTCGTTGCTCGTGTTGTAGATCGTGTCGCCCGCGGCGACCGTGCCCTGATAGACGCGGAAGTACGTGAGCTGGCCGTACTTGTCCTGCTGGAGCTTGAACGCGAGGCCGACGAACGGCTTCGTCGGGTCCGACTCGACGATGACCTTCTCCTCGTGGTTGGCCTGGTCGTGCGCCTCGTTGACGACCTCCTTCGGGTTCGGGAGGTAGTTGATGACGCCGTCGAGGAGGAGCTGCACGCCCTTGTTCTTGATCGCCGACCCGCACATCACGGGCGTCATCTTCAGGGCCAGCGTGGCGCGGCGGATCGCGGCGCGGATGTCGTCGTCCGAGATCGGCTCCTCGGCGATGAACTTCTCCGCGAGGGTGTCGTCGACGTCGGCCACGTCGTGGATGATCTTCTCGCGCGCGTCGGCGGTGGCCGCCTTGTACTCGGCGGGGACCTCTTCCTCGCGGATGATCTCGCCGTCGTTGCCGTCGAAGAAGTACGCCTTGCCGATGATCGGGTCGATGATGCCCTGGAACGCGGACTCGGCGCCCATCGGCACCTGGATCTTGACCGGGTGGTGGCCGAGCTTCTCCTTGAGCATCGCGGCGACGCGCTCGTAGTTCGCGCCGGGGTTGTCCATCTTGTTGACGAACGCGATGCGGGGAACCCGGTAGCGCTTCATCTGCTTGTCGACCGTGATCGACTGGCTCTGCACGCCCTTGCCGGAGTCGAGCACGAGGATGGCGCCGTCGAGCACGCGGAGGGCGCGCTCCACCTCGATGGTGAAGTCGACGTGGCCCGGCGTGTCGATGATGTTGATGTTGTGGTCCGGGAACTGGTCCTTCGAGCCGTCCCACACGCAGTACGTCGCGGCGGACTGGATGGTGATGCCCTTCTCGCGCTCGAGGTCCATCGAGTCCATCTTGGCGCCGACGCCGTCCTTGCCGCGCACCTCGTGGATCTTGTGGATCCGACCCGTGTAGAAGAGGACGCGCTCGGTCAGCGTCGTCTTGCCGGAGTCGATGTGCGCCGAGATGCCGATGTTGCGGATGCGATCGAGGGGGATGCGAGCGGCCAAGGGGGTCTCTCTTGCTGGGGTTCGGGGCGCCCCTGATAGCACGCTTCCCGGGCTTTGGTGGCGGTCGCCCCGCGAAAAGGGCGGCTCAGGCGTCCAGCATTTCGACCGCGTGCTCCCAGAACGTCACTTCGCCGTCGTGCATGGCCACGAAACGCACCCCCCCGTCCTGCGAGACGACCAGCGCCAGGGCGTCCTGCACGCGCTTGCAGAGGCGGTAGGCGGAGCGGTGACGCGTCCCGTCGGCCAGGAGCGGCTCGATGACCCGGTCGACCGCCTCGAGGTCGAGGGCCCGGGCGACGTGGTGCACGTCGGGGAGGTCCCCGAGGATCTCCGCGCCGAAGCCCAGCAGATCGAACCGCCGGGTCATCACGACCGCTCCGTCGACCTCGCTGAGGGCGGCGATGAGCTGGCTCATCTCGAAGATGGCGTCCCGCAGCGACGCGAGCTCGTCGTCGCGGAAGGACACGTAGGTGTCGCCGTCGACGGTGGCGACGCCTGCCGCTCCGCCGACCCGCGCGATGGCGCCCATCAGCCCGAGGATGAGCCGCCGGTAACGGCGCAGGGGCTCGCCGTCGCGGAACGCGTACTTCATCCGCAGGGGCCCGGCCGCGCCGACGAGCTCCGCCGCGCGCTCGGTGGGCAGCACGATCACCGTGCCCCCGTGATGCGCCGACGACATGGCGGCCAGAAAACGCCGCACCATCGCCTGCGAGACGAGCCGGATGACGTCCGGCCCGAGGTCCGCCCATCGCTCGCCGGCGCCCTCCGCTTGCGAGCGCGCCTCCGCGTGCAGCGTCGCGAGCTCGGCGCGGGTCGAGGCGAACGACGCCGGCATCCACTTCGACCCGAAGATGTCCATCCCGGGGCTACCGACGACGCCCGCGCGCAGCTCGGCCAGCGTGGTCAGACCGCGGCCGACGGCGATGCGCCCCGGCCCGAGCACGCGCACCACCAGCGCCGACGGCGGCGGCGCCGGCGCCGGACCGCGGCCGCCCTGGGCGACCTGGATCCAGCCTGGCCCCGACTGCACCATGCCCCAGATGCCGTACTTCCCGGTGACCGGCCGAGGGGATACGCCGATGAGCGCCCGGTGGTACTTCGCGGCGACCGAGAGCCGCCGCAGCTCCTCCGGCGTGTAGGCGAGGGGCTCGTCGAACACCAGCGGCTGCAGGCCCTCGGGCGGCCCGCGGCGCGGGTCGAAGTCCTCCGGCGGCGCGACGACGAGGCGCAGGCGCACCGGGCGGTCTTCGTCCCGCAAGAGGCTCGCCTGGTACGCGACGGTGAGCACGCGCTCGAGGTGCGCCTGGTCCACGAGGGGCGGCGCATCCGGCGTCGCTTCCCAGGCATGACGGAGGAACTGGGCCAGCTGCGGGGGGTAGGCGTAGTCGACGGCCATGGCAGGGGTGATAGCCTGCCCTCTCTCGTGGCGGCCCTCCAGGTCTTCGATCAGCTGGTGGCGCGGTGCCGTGATCTGCCGCGTTCGCCCTTCGCGGTCGTCTCTCCGACGACCGACGTCGCCCTCACGGGCGCGATGGCGGCGGCGGAGGCCGGTCTGATCGAGCCGATCCTTCGTCGATGCGCCGGACGATCTCGCCGCCGCACGAAAGGGCGTGGCCCTGTGCCGCGAGGGTGCGGTCCGTGGGCTCATGAAGGGCGCCCTGCACACCGATGCGTTGATGCACGCGGTGCTCGACAAGGAGCTCGGCCTCAAGACGGCGAGGCGGGTGAGCCACGTCTTCGTCATCGACGCGCCGGCGTACCCGCGCCCACTGATGGTGACCGACGCGGCCATCAACATCTACCCGACGCTCGACGACAAGGTCGACATCGCCAAGAACGCCATCGAGCTCGCCCATGCCCTCGGCATCGCCCGGCCGAACGTCGCGATCCTCTCTGCGGTGGAGACGGTGAGCTCCAAGATCACCTCGACGCTCGACGCCGCCGCCTTGTGCAAGATGGCGGACCGGAAGCAGATCACCGGCGCCGTGCTGGACGGTCCGCTCGCGTTCGACACGGCGGTGAGCGCCCAGGCGGCCGCGATCAAGGAGCTGGTGTCGCCCGTCGCGGGGGTGGCCGACGTCTTGCTCGTGCCGGACCTGGAATCCGGCAACATGCTGGCCAAGCAGCTCGAGTACCTCGGTGGGGCGGAGATGGCGGGCGTCGTCCTCGGCGCGCGCGTGCCCATCGTGCTGACGAGCCGCTCGGACTCCGCGCGGGCGCGGCTCGCCTCGTGCGCCGTCGCGGTCCTGCGAGCCGCCGCCGGCTAGAGCCAGGGATTGGCCACGGAGCCGCAAAGGCGCCGAGCAGAGAGGGATTGGCCGCAGAGGCGCGGAGACGCGAAGGACCGGCGCGGTGCCACGAAAAGAGTGGATTGGCCGCAGAGGCGCAAAGACGCGGAGGAGGAGAAAGAGAGGATTGGCCGCAAAACTCTCTGCTCCGCGTCTCCGCGCCTCTGCGGCCAACCTCTCCTCTCCTGGACCGCGCCGGTCCTCCGCCTCTCCGCGCCTCTGGGGCCAACCCTCTCAACCTCTACTTCAGGTTGTCCTCGAGGAAGCGCGCGACGCGCGTCATGAACTCGACGCGGTTCTCGCGGTGGTCGAGCGAGTGCCCCTCGTTGGCGGCGACCTGGTACTCGACCGGGACCCCCCGGGTCCGCAGCGCCGTCACGATCTGGTCCGATTCTTCGCGCGGCACCCGCGGGTCGTTCTGGCCGGCGTAGACGAAGAGGGGCGCGGTTATTTCGCCGACGTCGCGGATGGGGCTGAACTCTTCGAGGAGGGCACGGTCGCGATCGAGGTCGCCGAACTCGTCGACCCAGACCTTGCGGATGGCCTGATCCGTCGAACGCAGGAACGTCGGAAGGTTCGCGATCCCGACGTAGTCGACCCCCGCTCGCCACCGCGACGGCTGGCGGCTCAGCGCCATGAGCACCGTGTAGCCACCGTAGCTTCCGCCCATCACGACGACGCGGCCGGGGTCGGCCCAGGGCTGCGACTTCGTCCATGCGTTCACCGACGCGACGTCTTTCAGCCAGTCGGCGCGCTTCTCGCGGTTGTCGGCCATCTCGTACGCGCGGCCGTAGCCGGTCGAGCCGCGCACGTTGGGCAGGAGGTAGGCGTAGCCCAGCGCGGTGTAGAACCGCGCGAAGACATCCCAGCCCACCGTCGAGCTCCCCGCCGGCCCGCCGTGGAACTCGGCGATGACGGGGAGGCGCCGGCCGCTCGCTCTCGCCCCGTGCGGGAGATAGACGATCGTCGGGATCGAGAGCCCGTCGAAGGCCTTCACCGCCTCGATGCTCGCGTCGAGGGGCGGGAGCTTGTCCAGACCGGGTCGGACGTCCTTGCGGAGCGGCGTGATGGCGCCGGTCGCGAGGTCGAGCGCGAACACGTCCGCGGGCGCCTCGGCGCTGCTCATCGTCAGCGTGAGCTTCTTGCCGTCGTCCGAGAAGCGCGCCGGGTAGACGTCTCCGAGCGGGAGGCTCGTCTTGGCGGCTACCTTGAGGGTCGTCGCGTCGAGGATGCGCACGTCCTCGTGGTCCCCCGCGTCGATCGAGAGGGCGATCCGATCGCCGCGCGGGGACACGACGACCCCGTCGACGGCCGCCGTCGGCGGATCCGACTGCCGGTAGCGTTGCCCGATGGCCCCGCTCGCCGGGTCGATCGCGAGGAGGAGCTGCCCATCCGCGCCGTCGTCGGCCGCCACGTAGGCGCGCCTCCCGTCGACGGAGTAGGCGGCGTCGCGGATGGCCGACTTCGTCCCCTCGTCGGGGTAGAGGCGCCGGGTCTTTCCCGTCCCGAGGTCGAGCTCGAGGAGGACGTAGTCGCTCGACGAGTTTCGATGACTGAGGAGCGCGCGCTTGCCGTCGTGCCGCAGGCTGAGCACCGCCGTCGGGCCCGGATCGGTGTAGACGACGGCCGGTTCGCCGCCGAGCTTCTGCACCACGATCTCGGTCGCCGCGACCTTCACGTCCCGGCGCGCGTAGACGATGGTCCCCGGCTCGTCCCGCGCCTCGTGGGGCGCGTAGCGGTGGAGCTTGGGGCCAGGGGTGAGGCAGGTCTCGTTCTTCCCGTCGAGGCCGATCTGGTAGATGCGGTAGTCCTCGTCGGCGCCGGTGTCGCGCAGGAAGAGGACCGACTTTCCGTCGCGCGTGAACGAGGCGGAGCTCGCGCGCTCGGGCCCGTGGGTGAGCAGGATCGGCGGCGCCGACGGGCTCGCGACCTCCCCGAGGTAGTATTCGCGGTTGCCGTCGCGCCGCGAGGCGAAGAGCACGGTCTTGCCGTCGCGTGAGAGCTGCGGGTTGCCGTTCGTGTACGCGTCCATGAGCGCGTTCGCGAGCGGAGCACGCGCGTCGTCGCGGGCTCTCTGCTCCGCCGTGCGCTCCGTCGGGCTTGCGTCGACGAGGGGTGGCGCGGGGGCGCTCGTGGCGGAAGGCGCCGCCACCGAAGCGAGCGTCGCCGGCGGTGGCGCCGGGGGCGCGGACGGCGATGGTGCATCGGCGCCGCAGGCCGGGAGCAGGACGAAGATGAACGAGCGAAGTGAGCGCACGGGGAGCCTCCGGCGACGGGTCTGGCCCCGCGAACGGCCGGTGCAGCGGCGACATATCGCTCACTGGCGCGATGCGCGCCGTCGTCGAAGCCCCGCCATGGCCGCTCCGAGGAGCGCGACGACCGAGGCGCTCGCCGCGCCGGTTCCCGAGGGCGAGAGGGCGCAGCCCGGCATCGTCGGGGCGAGGTCGGACCCGGCGTCGGGCGCTTCGTCGCCGGAGGACGCGCCCGCGCCGCTCCCGGACGACGAGCCGCCGCTCGAGGAGCCGCTCCCGCTCGACGCCGCACCCGCTTCCGCGTCCCCGTTGCCGTCTGCTGGCGCGGCGTCGTCCGGCGAGCCGTCCAGCGCGCTCGCCCCGTCCGCGAGGGCCGCGTCGCCCGCCCCGCCCGGGCCGGCGTCCGACCCCGCGGCGTCGGGAGCGCCGCCGTCATCGCTTCCGACGTTGCCGCCGCCGTCGCCCGGCTCGCAGGCTCCGCACGCGTACGAGGCGTCCAGAACGCCGCTGCACGTGGCCGCGACGCAGGTGCCGCCCTCGTCCCCTGCCGGCCCGGCGTTGAAACAGGCGAACCCCACGTCGTAACAAACGTTGAGCAGCGGCGTGGAAGCGACGGCATTGCCCCCACCCACGACGATCACCCCGGCGCTCGCGAGCGCGACGACCAACCTCGATCGCATGAGTCCCTCTTCGCCGCGGCCCAAAGCAAGCCCGAGGCCGACGCCCGGGGCCGGTGGTTTCTCCTGGACTCGCCGGCGTCTGGCCGCGGCCTTCACCCCGTGTTGCGTCGGCCGCGACGCGCCTCGAGGGCTCCCTGCGCCGCGTCACCGGCGACGCGCTCCCTGGTTGCGCCCCGCGCATGCCGTGCGATCCTCCCCGCGAGGTGAGGTCGCCGTGTCGCCCCTGCTCTTCCTGTTCGACTACGTCAGCCCCTACTCGTACCTGGCGGCGACGCAGATGCCGCCGCTCGCGGCGCGGCACGGACGTGACGTCGTCCCGGTGCCCATCGTGTTCGGCGCGCTGCTGACGACCCACGGGACGCGTGGCCCGGCCGAGGTGCCGGCCAAGCGCGCCTATCTCTTCCGGGACATCCTCCGGATCGCGCGGGCCCTCGGGGTGCCTCTCCAGCCGCCGGCGACGCATCCGTTCAACCCGCTCGTGGCGCTGCGCGCGACCGCGATGGTCGACGCTCCGGAGGCTCGGTGGAAGCTCACGGACGCGCTCTTCCGCGCGGCGTGGACGCAGAGTCGGCGGGTCGACGAGGGCGACGTCGTGCGGGACGTCGCGACGGAGGTCGGGCTGGACGGGGCGAGCCTCGTCGCGGCGGCGGCCAGCCCGGAGGCGAAGTCGCGCCTCCGCGCGAGCACCGACGACGCCATCGCGGCCGGCGTCTTCGGCGTGCCGACGGTGCGCGCCGACGGGGAGCTCTTCTGGGGGGTCGATTCGCTCCCTCACCTCGAGGCGCTCCTCGCCAGTGGGTCGACCATCGCGCCCGAGCTGGTCCTCCGCTGGCAATCCGTGAAGCCTTCGGTGGCGCGCAAGGGTGGGGAGTAGCGCTACTGCGCCGGCGTCGTCAGCGTGCAGATCCCGTTGATGCACTGGACGCCCTGCGCGGAGTCGCAGCAGTCGCTCGTCGTCGTGCACTTCTCGTATTGCCCCGAGCACGTCGGCGCCTGCGAGGTGCACACGAGCCCGGCGTCCGACGGCTGGCAGTACCCGCCGCAGCACTGGTCGCCCTCCTGGCAGCTCTGGCCGTCGGCGCGGCACGGCTCCACCGACCAGTAGCCGCGTGCGTTGCCGGCATGCAGCTCCTGGCCCGGCAGATAGAACGCAGGGTGGCTCGGATCGGTGCCGGGCTTCGCGTTGAGGTCGATGGCGGCGACCCAGAGCTTCTTGTCGGTGACCTGGTCGTGCCAGGGGTAGTTGCGCGGATCGGAGGTCCATGGATCGAGCTGCGCGACGTTGCCGTACATGCGGCGGCTCGTGAAGACGACCCACGCGTAGCCCCCGGACGCGATGGGCGTGACGGTCGGCTCGTAGTTGAGCGTCGCGTCCTGGGCCGGAGTGTGGGTCCCGCCGTTGCCGGGCAAGTAGACCGCGCCCGCCGTGCTGTACCCGTTCAGCGCGTCGAGCCGGTGCGCCTGGCCGCTCGCGACGTCGACCCACCAGAGCTCCCCGGTGTTCTGGTTCCACGTGTAGCCCCAGGCGTTCGAGGGGTTGGAGAGCTCGACCTCGAAGACCGCCGCCGCGCTGTTCGGGAAGAACGACGAGTACGTCACCGACTGCCCCGACGGCGGCGTGAAGAGGACGCGCGGGTTCGAGAAGGCGCTCTTGCCGTCGAAGTCGAGGAGGGCGAGCGACATCTGATCGCCCTGGAGGGCCGTCGCTCCCGTGAGCGTGCCGCCCCAGAAGTCGAACGACACGTGCGTGCCGTCGGGGGAGAACGCCGGGAGGGCGGCCTGGAGCCCGGAGCCGAGGCCAGTGACGCCCGGCACGGCGGTTCCGGCCGGCAGCGCGTAGAGCGCGGTCGGTGCGCCGCCGGAGCCGGGGTACGAGAGCCCGCCCGCGCTGGAGAGAAGCAGCGTGCCGTCCTTGAAGAGCGCCGGGAAGGTGAGGTTCGATGCGCCGAGCGACGTCCCGGCACCGCCGGTCGTGTCGTTGGCGAGGTCGATGCGGACCGAGTCCGAGTAGTCGCTCGCGTTGACGTTCGATGCCTGGGTGACGAGCGACTGCCCGTTCGCGGCGACGGTGTGGCACACGCGGCAGCCCGTCCCGTTTCCGCTGGCGCCCGGGCTGTTGATCCCCGCGACGAGGGTGGGCGCGGTGGCGCCGGAGGCGATGGCGAGCGTGCCGGCGCCGTACTGCTGCCCGTAGCTATCGACGGTGTCGGAGTTCTGCACGAGCGCCGTGCCGTACGAGTTGTAATAGATGGTCCCCTGGAGGGGCGCCTGGGCGATGGTCCACGTCTCCGTGTAGGGGCCGTACGCGGCGCTGCCCTGCGCGAAGACGACGGACACCGTGACCGGCTCGCCGCCGTTGGAGAAGGCCATCGTGCTCCAGGCCGGCTGCGGGATGGGCAGGTTGACGAACGGCGTCGCGTTGGCGGCGAAGTAGCCCTTGTACTCGAAGCTCTTCTCCGTGATGTGCACGTAGACCGAGTCGAACGCATGCGTGCCTGCCTGCCACTGCAGGAGCGGCGCGAGCAGTCCCTGCGGCCAGACGGTGCCGTCGTACGGATAGAGGAGCGCCACGGTCGGGTCCGCGGTCGGCGTCCCGTTGAGCGTCGTGACCTGGCCGCTCATCGGCGGGCCACCCGGACCGGCCCCTCCGACGCCGCCGTAGCCGCCGGCTCCCGCGTCGGGAGGCGTGGCCGACCACGATGGGTCGCCGAGCTGCGTGGTCTGGACGTCGATCGTGACCGTGGTGGTGGCCTTCTGCGTGCCGTACGCCGCGGTGACGTTGCCGGTCCCGCCCACGGTGCCGGACGCGGTGAAGAGTCCGGTCGCGTCGATCGCGCCGAGCTCGCCCCGGTCGATCGACCACGCCACGCCCACCGGCTGCCCGTCGAGCGTCGCGGTGAACTTCTGCGTCGGCGGGGGCTGCCCGGTCACGGCGGTGAGCGTGGGGGCGAGGGGGGCGATGGCCAGCGCACCCTGCGTCGACCCTCCGTCGCCCGGGTTGATGAGCGATGGGCTGTCGTAGCCCGAGCTGCCCGCGTCACTGCCTCCCGCACCTCCGCCCGAGCCGTGGGACGTGCCGCACGCGACCGCGGTGACGGTGACGAGCGCGACGAGAAGCAGGAGGTGCCGGAGCGTCAGGGCGTGGCGAAACATGCGTGGAGCATGGCCCACCCGCAGATGATCGCACCGGATGAAATCGTCGCGAGACGCGGAGATAACGTGAGCCGTTCGGACGGCCTCGCGCTACGCGCGGGCAGCGCTAGGAGTGCGTGTGCGGCGCGGTCGGAGCCGGAGCCGGCGAGCCGTCCGACCACCGGCGCACGGGGATGAAGAGCACGGTCGATTCGATGTCCGTGCCCTCCTGGCCGAGGATCGGCGAGCCCTCCAGGCCGGCGCCCCAGAGGGCGGCCTGCCCGTGCGGAACGAACAGCATGACGTGCGGGAGCCATGGGCCGGCGGACTCGTCGCTCACGTAGCCGCTCTTCGACAGCATGAAGGAGAACGCGCCGGGCTCCGGGCGGAGGAACGTGTGGTCGGCGACGGACGCGCGGGTCTTCTCGATCAACTGCTCCCTGGTCGCGCCCGCGAGCACCCATTCGGTGCGTTTCAGGTATTGCGGCAGCTCCGTGCGCGCCGCGGCGGGATTGAAGCAGTTCGGCGAGCTCACCTTGGGGTTCCAGAACCCGGGGTCCTCGAAGCCGGCGGCCCACGAGCGCTGGACGAAGCAAACGAAGCCGTTCTTGCCCTTGACCGCGGTCTCGTAGCCGCGACTGCCGAGGACGAGCACGTCGGCGTCCGCCGATACGGACGGCGGCGCGGCGGTTCGCGCGAGCGCGACCTCGTCGGCCGGACTCTTCGCCAGGTACTGCTCGACCGGCGCCATCGCGGGATACGGCGACTTCGCCGGCTGAGCGCACGCGACGCTCGTTCCCCCGAACGACAAGGCCAGCGCGGCGGTCCCCGCCGCGATTCTGCTCTCCATCGAATGCCTCATGGCTTCTCCTCCTCCGGGTTCATCCGTCGAACCAGCTTGTCCAGCGCGCCGGTCCAGCCCAGCGTGTGGCTCTTCGCCGAGGCCTCGCTCCAGAGGCCCTCGTGCGTGAACGTGAGCTCGGTGCCTTCCGCGATCGGGGCCAGCGCGATCTCGATGCGCGACGTCCGACCCTGCTCGTCGGGCTCACCACCGACGGCGAATCGCCAGCTCATGACGATGCGTCGATGCGGCACCACTTCGAGGAACTCGCCGCAGGCCTCGTGCTCGCGTCCGTCCAGCGTCCGGAAGCGCACGCGGTAGGCGCCGCCGACGCGCGGGTCGCTCTCCGCGCGGACCACCGGCACGTCGTCCGGCCCCCACCACGCGGCGATGCCTTCGGCGGTGGTCATCGCCTCGAACACGATCGAGGGGCGGGCGGCGATACGACGGACGAGCGTGAGGCGATTCATCGCCCCCTCCTCTTCGTCTCCGCGGACCGAGCCTCCGCCTCCTTGCGCTCGGCGTGGGCCGCGAGGCGGTCGAGGGCCGGTGACCAGAACCGCTCGTAGCGCCGCAGCCACTCGGTGGCTCCGCGGAGCGGCGCCGGCGACAGGCGCACGTCGACGGTGCGCCCGTGCTTCGAGCGCGTGATGAGCCCGGCGTCACCGAGGACGTCGAGGTGCTTCATCACCGCCGGTAGCTTGATCGAGAAAGGCTCGGCGAGGGCGCTGATTGACAGGCTGTCCGTCCGCGCGAGGCGTTCGAGGATGGCGCGACGCGTGGGGTCGGCGAGGGTGGCGAAGACGCCGTCGAGGTCGGGCGATCGATGGTTCACCGTTTGGTGTACTATGTTCGCGCGGGTCCGTTGTCAACGCGGGCCGCCCGGCGCGAGCCGTTCGCCGTCAGATGCGGCAGTGAATGCGGGCCATCGCGGAGTCGTTCGGCTCGTAGTCGGGATCGTCGGGGATGAACCCCTCGTCGAGCGTGCGCACGAGGCGCATCTTCGACACCGTCCACAACTTGCCGCCCGCGAAGTGCCCGGAGCGGCTCGACCCGCGCACTTGAACCGCGCGAAGGACCTCGTCGTTCGCGCGAGTGAAGCCGTGGGCGTAAGGAGCAACGACGCGGGGATGGGCGTCGTAGGTGAACGCGAGCAGCGTCCTCGTCGCGATGGCTTCGCACAGGAGCCCGAGCACGGGACACGAGATAGCACGGCAAGTGACGCCAGCAGCGTCGCTCGCCCGCGACGCGCCCTGACGTCTGATATCTTGCGCCGCCCGGTCGACCTCCAGCATGTACGCCCTCCACCGCACCGAATTGTCGACCCCCCGCCTGTCGATGCGACCCATCCGCGACGTCGACGCGGAGGCCTTGCTGGCGATCTTCTCGAACCCGAGCGTCGTGCGCTACGGCAGTACGCTGGCGTGGGATTCGATTGAGAAGGCGCTCGACAAGATCGAGCGCAACGATCGCGGCATGGCGGCCGGCGAATCGGTGTGCCTGGCGATCCTTCGGAAGGACGATCGCCGCCTGATCGGAACCGCCGACCTATTCCAGATGGATCTGCAATGCCGGCGGGCGGAGATCGGCTTCTCGCTCGCCGAAGAGGCCTGGGGTCGGGGATACATGAACGAGGCGCTCACGGCGTTCCTCGATCACGGGTTCTCCGAATTCGCGCTCAATCGCGTCGAAGCCGACATCGACCCCCGGAACACGGCCTCGATCAACTGCGTGGCCCGCCTGGGCTTCGCGCAAGAGGGCCTGCTGCGACAGCGTTGGATCGTGGGCGGGGAAGTGTCGGATTCGGCCATCTACGGGCTGCTGCGCCACGAGTGGCTCGCCCGGCGATCGGCGACCGACCCGAGTCCGTCCGCCGCCGGCTGACAGACGAGCCTTTCGCCACAGAGGATTCGCGCCCGAAGAACCCGCCCGCCAGGGCGGGGGCGCGTGCCTGAATCCTCCGCGATCGGCCAGCGGCCGGTCAGCGCGCCACAGAGGGATTCGCGCCCGAAGAACCCGCCCGCCAGGGCGGGGGCGCGTGCCTGAATCCTCGGTGGCTCGCGACCGGCCAGCGGCCGGTCAGCGCGCCACAGAGGATTCGAACCTCTGACCTACGGCTCCGGAGGCCGTCGCTCTATCCAGCTGAGCTAGTGGCGCGTTTTCTCGACGTTCGGCGAGAACGCCGTTTCTCGCACGTGCCCGTGGATCCGGCAAGGGGTGCTCTTTTTCCCTCCCGGCCCGGGGGCCCTGGCTGACTACGGCGCGATCCGCTCCTCGACCGTCCTCCCGTCCGCCAGCGACTTTCCCGACAGCACCAGGTGGTCGACGCCGAACGGCCACCGGAGCTGCGCGTACACGCTGCGAAGCCAGGCGGCCGCTCCGCCGATGGCCATCGTCGCCGTCGCCTCGCACCCGCCGCCGCGCGCCCGCGTCTCGATGGCGATGGGGCGCGTCGGGAGCGCGCGGAGCCGCAGCGTCACGCGACCGCCCTCCGCGCCGCGCTCGACCACCTGCTGCTCGGCGACACCGTAGGCACCCACCTCGCGGCTGAGGAGCGGCTCGGTGGCCAGCGGACCGCGCTCGAGCATGCGCCAGTAGGCGAAGACCGGGGTCGCTCCGGCCGGCGAGCACCCCGCGTCGAGGTGCACTCCGTAGTGCACCTGGTTCCGGTTCTCGCTCTTCGCGACGAGAAACACGCTCGCCACGTCGCGCCCCGGCTCTCCCCGCGCCACGTTCCCGCCGAGTCCCACGAGCCCGGCGCCGGCCATCGCCAGCAGCGCGGCAGCGAACGACGGTCCCCGCATCACGGGGCCCAGCGTGGAGCGCCCGCGTGACGATGGAAGGGCGGCCGGTCGAAGTGTTCGTGAAATTGTCCGGGCCGGTCAGAAGGTGCCGTGGACGCCCATCCAGCCCGGGGCCACGACGACGCCGGTGGCCGGCGCCGTCGTCGCCTTCGAGGGCGACAGCACGAACAACGTCACTCCCGCCGCCACCCCGGCGATGCCGACGATCAGCCCGACGTTCGCGATGGTCTGCTGCGTCTTGCCGGAGGAGATCTCCCCGGTCTTGTCCGGCGGGCAGGGTCCTCCCTGGCACGCGCCGTTCAGATCGTTGTACGTCGAACGCGCCATGATCCCGGCGATCGTGAACGTCGCCAGCCCGGCCACCCCCACGCCGCCGGCCACGTAGGCCGCCAGCCGGAGCGGTGGCGTGCCCGATCCGCCGGCGGTGGCTTCCGGCGGAGGCGGCGGCGCTGGCGCCGGATCGCCCGACAGCGCGTCGACGGTGAGCGTCGTCTTCTGCCCGGCCGCCAGCGTCAGCGTCCGCTTCACCGTCGTGTGCCCCGGCGTCTCGAGCACCACCTCCGTGTCGCCCGCGATGACCGGCGTCGGCTCGCCCCATGCCGCGCGGCGGAGCTCCTCACCGCCCACGATCACCTTCGTGTCGTCGGTCGCGTTCTGGATGGTCAGCGTCGCGAACCCGAGCTGCGGCTCGATCTCGGCCCGCTCGCTGCTCGCCGAGTCGAAGGCCCGCTGGTAGCGGTTGTCCTGCCCGACGAGCTCCTTCGCCTCCACCGCCGCCCGCCCGAGCTCCGCGTAAGCTGCGACGAGCTTGCCCATCGCGCGCAGGCAGCGCGCGAGCTCGAGGCGCGTGTTCGGGCTGCCGACGATCTCGTGCGAGGCCCGGAACTCGGCCAGCGCGGCCTCGTACTGCTTCTTGGCCAGAAGCTCCTTGCCCCGCGCGAACCGCGCTTGCGCCTGCTCGCGTTGCACGGGGGTCGCCGCCGCGGGAAGCACACCGTCGGCGCGCGCCGGGATCGCGACCGAGGCGACCAGCGCCGCGAGGAGCACGGAGAGACCGAGACGAGCGCGCATTTCGATCAGATCCCCTCGGGCTCGTACTTGCGCTTGTTCGGGCGGACCGCGGAGGGCGGTGTGTAGGGCGGCGGGGGCGGCCACTGCGGCGCGGTGGCGATGGGACGAGGCGTCGCGCTCGAAGTCGCCCCGGCCGTGGACGTCGCCGTCGACGCGGTCTCGGGAGGGGCCGTCGCCGCCCCGGTCGGGGTCGCCGCGGGCTGGGGCGGAGCCGACACCGTCGACGGCGCCACCTCGACGGACGCCGCCGCGCTCGGCGCTCCGGACGCGGGGTCGGCCAGGGCCGACGTTCCCGTCGCGGACGGCGTGTCGCCGGTCGGCGCCGGCGGAGGCACGCCGACCGCGGCGGCCGAGACCGTCGCTTCCGTTCCGGGAGGGACGCGCGTATCGGCGCTCGTGGCGGGGCGGGCCATGAGCCACCAGATGATCAGCGCCGTCCCGAAGAGGAGAGGCCCCGCGAGCAGCGCCACGAGCCGCGCGCGCCGCGGCTTCGGTGGCGGAATCGCCTCGTCGAGCGAAGGCGCGAACGTCGTGAGCGGCGAGCCCACGGGAAGCGGAAGCACCACCGGAGGCGCCGGCGGCGCCGGAAATGCCGGAGGCATCGCGACGGCGACGACGGGGGAAGGGGGCGGTGCGGGCGCGGGCGCGGACGCGAGCGCGGACGCAGGCGCGGGCGCGGACACCTGGAGGGCCGCGGCGATGTCGGTCGCGATCTGCTCGGCCGACGGGCGTGCGGCCTTGGGAACGTCGAACGCGACCAGCGGCGTCGGCTTGGCGATGACGGGCCGGGGCGGGGGATCGCTCGGCGGGACGACGACGGGAGTCCCGTCCTCCTCGGCCACCTTCTTCGGAAGCGACGCGGGGGGCGCGACGCCGGCCAGGGTCGACTGGCGCGGCCGCATGTTCGGCACCGTCGGCGGCTTCGGCGCCACGCGAGCGAGCGTGCGTCTCACGGGCGGTGCCGGAGGTGCCGGTGGCGCAGGTGCAGGGGCCGGAGGAGCCACCTCCGGCGCGGGCGCTATCTTCGGCACCGGCGGCGCCGGCGGCACGTGCAGCACGGGAGCGGCCCGCGCCGCGGCCAGCGCGTCCGGCGACGGCGGGATCGGCGTCGGCGCGGTGGAGATCGTGGCCGGAGAGGTGTCGACCGGGATGTCCACCGACGGCGGCTCGGCCGGCGGCTCGACCACCCCCGAGACCTCGGTGCGGACGCGCACCTCGCCGCGCTCGAGCTCCGCCCGGCGCGCCTGCACCGCATCGCCGAACGTCGCCCGCACGAAGGCCGCCACGCGCACCGGCGCCGCGAGCTTGGCGCCGGCGATGCGTCGCACGTCGGCGGCGAGGGCCGCCGCGGAGAGGAAGCGCTTCTCCGGATCTGCCGATAGCGCGCGCGACGCCACCTCCGCGAGCGGGGCCGCCCACGCGCTGCCCTCCGGGATCGTCGCGCGCTGGACCTTGCCGCTGAGAAGGTGCGTTACGATGGCCGAGGGCTGCGTGTTCGGGAAGAGCGGCCGCCCGCTCAGCGCCTCCCACAGCATGACGCCGGCGCTGTAGACGTCGGCGCGAGCGTCCGCCGTCTCGTCCGCGAGCAGCACCTCGGGCGCCAGGTACGCGCTCCCGTCGCGCCCAGGCCGCGCCGTCGCCGAGTGCACGCGGCAGGTGCTCACGATGCGCGCGACCCCGTCGAGACCGACGACGACGCAGTCGGGCGTCAGCTCGCCGTGCACCAGCTTGAGCGGCTCGCGCTTCGCGTCGCGGAGGTTGTGGACCGCGCTGAGGCCCGAGAGCACGTCGACGAGGACCCGCAGGGAGAGCTCGAGCGACACGCGCGGCTGGCTCGCGACGAGCTCGGACCACCGCACGCCGTCGACGAACTCGCCGACCACGTACACCTCTTCCCCGCGGATGACGACGTCCCGGATCCGCGCGACGTTGGGGTGCTCCAGCGTCGCGAGGCGTCGCGCGTCGCGTACCCAGTCGGCGATCTCCTGGTCGCCGTACGTCGCGCCGCGCGCCACGCGCTCGAGGACCACGAGCGTCGTGCGACCGTCGGGGCTCGTGTCGAGGGCGGCACACGCCGGCACCACGCGCGAGCCGAGCTCGCGTAGCACGCGAAACCGCTCCGCGGGCGGTGACCCGCGGGCGTCGGGCGAAGTCGTGGCCGCCAACCCCTACAGGCTACACCCGTAACGCCGAGACCGCCGATTCGGAGGGAAATGTAGGACAAGGCGCCGGACGGGAGGATGTGGGCCTTGGACTTCCACCCCCGCCGCAGCTACATCCGGCTTCGCCGATGCCACGCTTCGCGCGCTTCGCCTGGGGCCTCCTCGCGTACGACGTGGCCGTCGTCGTGTGGGGCGCCTACGTGCGCGCGACGGGCTCGGGCGCCGGGTGCGGCGCGCACTGGCCGCTGTGCAACGGCGAGGTCGTGCCGAGATCGCCGCGCATCGAGACGCTCGTCGAGCTGTCGCACCGACTGACGAGCGGGCTCGCGATGGCGCTCACGCTCGTCCTGCTCGTGTGGGCGTTCCGCGCGTACCCCCGCGGTCACGTCGTGCGGCGCGGGGCGGTCGCCTCCTCGCTGCTCATGATGGGCGAGGCGCTCATCGGCGCGGGCCTCGTGCTCTTCCAGCTCGTCGCGCACGACGAGTCGATGAAGCGCGCCCTCGGGGTCTGCCTTCACCTGTGCAACACGTTCCTGCTCCTCGCCTCCACCGCGCTGACGGCGTGGTGGGCCTCGGGCGGCGCGCCCCTCCGGCTCCGCGGACAGCGCGCCATCGCGTGGACGCTCGGCCTGCCGCTCGCCGGGATGTTCCTCGTCGGCCTGAGCGGCACGGTGACCGCCCTCGGCGACACGCTTTTCCCGCCGTCGTCGCTCGCGGCCGGGTTCGCGCAGGACCTCACGCCGGGGGTGCACCTCTTCGTGCGGCTTCGCGCGATCCATCCGGTCATCGCCGCGACGACGGGCGGGGCCATCGTCCTCGCCAGCGGCCTCGTGCGCGCGCTTCGTCCCTCGCCCGCGGTGCGCCTCTTCTCGCGCGCGGCGGTGGTGCTCGTCGTGGCGCAGATCGCCGCCGGGCTCCTCGACGTGCTCTCGCTCGCGCCGGTCTGGCTGCAGCTCGTGCACCTCTTCCTCGCCGACAGCGTGTGGATCGCGCTCGTGCTGACGGCGGCGGCCGCGCTGGGCATGGCTCCCGAGGCGGCGGTGGAGCCGGCGGGCGCCGCGGCCGAGGCGCGGCCCTGACGATCCCGCGCGGTGCTACGATGGGCGCATGCGCGCAGCCTTTCCGGTCGCGTTGGCCTTGGTCGTCGTGGCGTGCTCGGGCGCGGGCAGCTCGCCGCTGACCGGTCCGCGCTCCGACGGCGGCGCCGGTAGCGGGTCGAGCAGCGGCTCCGGTGGCGGGTCGAGCAGCGGCTCGGGGGGCAGCTCGAGCACGAGCTCCGGGGGCAGCTCGAGCACCAGCAGCGGGACGACGAGCAGCTCGACGAGCAGCTCGGGCGGCGTAGGCGACGACGAGAGCGACGCCATGTCCCCGCCGCCGCCCGACGCCACCAGCCCCGCGTGCAGCGTCTCGCCACCCGACGGCGGCGCTTGCAACTCGATCACCCCGCCGCCCAGCACGATCACCGTCACGTGCAACGCCACCGACCCCGTCCCGACCCCGGTCGGCGGGGTCGTCCACGACGGCACGTACAAGATGATCGCGTCCGAGTTCTACGCGGACGGCACCGCGTGCCCGACCCCCGAGACCGACGGCGTCGTCTGGGACATCTGCGGGACGTCGTGGCAAGTGTCGCAGAACGACTCGGTCAACGGCGAGGCGCAACCGCCGCTCATCGCGAACCTCACGGTGGTGACGGTGGGCACGAACATCACCATCACCGTGACCTGCGGCATCCCCGGCGACACGACGCCCATCACCTACGGGTACGACGCGGACGCCAGCTCGCTGCGCCTCCACATCGGCGGCGGCACCACCGCGACGAGCGGCCGGGTGGACACGTTCGCCAAGCAGTAGGCCCTAGCCGGCCGCGGCCTGCGGCGGCGGCACGCGGAACACCTTGCGCCAGAGCGGGTAGCTCCACGCGAGGAAGACGACGTGGCTCGTCACGAGGCGCACCGCCCAGTAGAGGTGCGACGCCTCCGGCACCGTCCGCAGGACGAGGTCGTAGAGGAAGCCGTTGAGCGCGAGCGCCACGAGCTCCACCGCGGTGTACCCGACGGCCTGCTTGCCCACGTGCCCTCGCTGCGCGCGGAACGCGAAGTGCCGGTTGCCGACGAAGTTGACGACGCCGCCGACGAGGAGCGCCGGCACGTTCGCGATGCGCGGGTCGACGTGGAGCACGGAGACGAGGACGGTGAGCGCCGCCAGGTCGGACCCCGTCGCTGCGAGCCCAGCGACGCCGGCGCGGAGGAGCTGCGCGAGCTTCTTTCGCCAGGTGCGCCACGGGAACCGGGTCGGCGTCGTCACGCCCCCACTCGTAGCAACCGGTGCGCCGCGCCTCTCCTTCGTGGTCCCGCGGACTTACGCGGCCCTCGGCGGCCTCGTCTGCGCGCGCCCCTTCGCACATCGGGCTCGCGGCGTTCGCAGCTTCGTCACCGGGCCGGGCGCCCGCTCCTCTCGTCGTCCTCCGCGACGCGCGCGAGGCCGGCGAGGTCCCCCAGCGGGAGCGGATGCACCGGCGGCCGCGGCGTGAACGGCAGCGCCGCCGACCCGCCGCGCTCCACGAGGAGCCGCGAGCAGAGCGCGACGCACCACTTGCCCTGGCACCAGCCCGTCCCGAACCCCGTGTATCGCTTGAGCGACTCGATGTCGGTGTGGCCGCGCCCGATGGCGTCCTCGAGGTCGTGCACCGTCACGTCCTCGCAGCGGCAGGCGAGCGCCTTGGTCAACGCGTCCCCTCGTCGGCACCCTCGTACTCGCAGCGCGCGTCGCACGTCTCGAAGAGGGTGACCCGCACCAGCGGCTCGAGCCGCGGCTTCATGCGGTCCCAGATCCAGCGGCAGAGCACCTCGCTCGTGGGGTTCTCCAGGCCGTCGATCTCGTTCAGGTAGTTGTGATCGAGCTGGTCGTGGAGGGGCTTCCACGCGTCGTAGAGGTGCTGAAAGTCGATGAACCAGCCCGTCGCCTCGTCGACCGGGCCGGCGACGGCGAGCTCCACCTTGAAGCTGTGGCCGTGGAGGCGCGCGCACTTGTGCCCGGCGGGGACCTTCGGGAGGCGGTGGGCCGCCTCGAACCGGAACTCGTGCACGAGACGAACCTTCATGGTAAAGCCACGCCCCCTCCGAGGAATTGGCCATGTACATCACTCTTTCGAAGAAGCCGCGCAAGGTGAATCGCGCCAAGACGAACCGCTTCCGCGCCAAGCTCAAGGCGAAGGACAAGGCTCGCCGCACGCGCGTCTACAACGGCGTCAAGGGCACCTGAGAGCGCCGGGTTCCCGCTCCGTCGAGCGGGGACGGGACACGGGATCGCAGGCTTCCCGTCCCTTCGCGCGGGAACGGGAGCGGAGGTCGGAGGCTTCCCGTGCCCTCGCGCGGGCCCGCGACGAGAGGTCGCAGGCTTCCCGTTCCTTCGCGCGGGAACGGGAGCGGAGGTCGGAGGCTTCCCGTCCCGTCGAGCGGGGTCGGGTCCGGAGGTTTGAGACTTCCCGTTCTGTCGAGCCGGCCCGGGAGCGAGGGTCTACGACCTCCCGTCCCGTCGAGCGGGGCCGAGAACCGAGGTCAGAGCCTTGCCGTTCCGTCGAGCGGGGCCGTGGGCCCGGGGAGCGAAGTGCCGCGACGGCTTCAGCCGCCGCCCTTCTTCAGCTCCGTGAGCACGAGCTTCGCCGCCATCTTCAGTGTGTCGAAGACGCCGACGCCCGTCCGCGCCACCGCGTCGAAGTCCGGCACGCTCGTCTTGTTGAGCATCTGCCGCAGCTCCTCGGCGGAGGCCACGTTCGGGAGATCGCGCTTGTTGTACTGGATGACGAACGGCAGCTTCTCGAGCGAGTAGCCCTGCTCGGCGAGGTTCGTTCGCAGGTTCTCCATCGACTCTTCGTTCGCTTCCATGCGCTCGATCTGCGAGTCGGCGACGAAGATGACCCCGTCGACCCCCTTCAAGATGAGCTTTCGCGACGCGTCGTAGAAGACCTGACCCGGCACCGTGTAGAGGTGGAACCGCGTCTTGAAGCCGCGGATCTCGCCGAGGGCCAGCGGAAGAAAGTCGAAGAAGA
>JBEKGQ010000041.1:0-17863 GCA_050012715.1 Polyangiaceae bacterium | reverse complement strand
CTCGAGGGCGATGCGCCCGCCCATGGAGTTGCCGATGAGGTGCGCGCGGTCGAGCGCCAGCGCGTCGAGGAGCGCCACGAGCCACTTGGCGAAGTACGCGGGGTGGAGCGGGCGGATGGGCTTGTCCGACTCGCCGAACCCCGGGAGATCGACGGCGACGACGTGGTGGTCGCGCGACAGGTCCCAGAGGGTCGGCAGGAACGACGCGCTCGTCGCCCCCAGGCCATGCAGGAGCACGACGGGGGGCGCCCCGCGCTGGCCGGCCTCGAGGTAGAAGGAGCACAGCCCGTCGGCGACGACGCGGTGGCACCTCGGCGCACGCGGGTCGCGCGTGGCGGGCGGCAGGAGATCGTCGAGCTCCAGCGCGAGCGCGATGTTCCCGCGGAGAAAGAGGCGCCCGTCGAGGAACGCCTGCACCCCGGCGAGCTTGCCCTCGAGCACCGCCTTCATCGTCGGCGCGTCGGCGTAGATCGTCGAGGCCGCGCCCCGCGAGCGTCCCCGCGACAGGCGCGAGTCGCCGCGACGCAGGTCCACCGTCCAGGCGCCGGCGTGGCCCGCGTCGAAGACCAGCCGCTCGCGACGCAGCGCCGCGCGGTCCGACGTCCGGGCGATGCGCGCTCGCAGCGCCGCCTCGATCGCGACGGGCATCGCGGGCGCGCTATTTCTTCTCTTCGTGGCTCACGGGGGTGAAGCGTCCCTCCTTCACCCGGTCGGCGTCCTTGTTCGGCAGCTTGCCCGGCCACACCTTCACCGTGCACTCGCCGACGATCTGCCCCCGCCCCGCCACCCACTCGTTGCGCTCGGCGATCCACGCGACGATCGCGGCGCGCGCCTCGTCCGGGATCGCGCGCGGATCGTGCTTGTCGGAGAGCTCCATGTCGCGGTCGAACCGCCAGCGGACCTCCATGATCCGCTCCGGATCCGCGCCCTGCGCCTCGGCCTTGGCCTTCGCCTCGGCCTCGAGCTCGGCGGCGTGCGCCGCCTTCTCGCGCTCGAGGTCCTCCTTCTCCATGGCGAGCTCCACCTCGCGCTCGGCGAGGCGCTCCTCGTCGTCCATCGGGCGCAGCGCGGCGCGCAGCCGGTCCTGCACGTCCATGGGCGTCGGCGTCTGCCCGGCCATGCCGATGACCTCGACGAAGCGGGGGCGGTCCTTCAGCCACAGGAGGGCCTCGCCCTCGGCCTCGAAGGCGGCGACGCCGGTCTCGCGGGTCTGGAGATTGCGGATGCGAAGCTTGATGGGAGTGGACATGGCAGAGAACTCACCTCGACTCGTAGACCGTCATCGACGGAAGCTCGATCGCCGTCAAGAAGCCGCCCTTGCCGGCGCCCGTGTCGAGCCCCACGCAGCAGGGGCCGGCCCAGATGTCGAGCGGGTCCTCCGGCGTGTACGTGCTGAGCTCCACCGGGAGGTACGCCGTGGCGGTGTGCCCGAAGACGACGAGCTTGCCACGGTAGTTGCGGAAGAAGTCCTCGTCGCGGAGCCACAGGAGGGCGGCCTGGGTCTGCACCGCGGACGGGTGCAGGAAGCCCGCGGGCCCGCGCGGCAGGCCGGCGTGCACGTAGATGGCGTGCTCGTCCTCGTACCAGAAGGGCAGGCGGTGCATCCAGGCGACGACGTCGGGCGGGAAGAACGTCCCGGTCATCATCGCGCGCTCCTCGTCGGGGCGCGGCTTCTCGTCGGGCACGGGCGGGGCGCTCCCGGTGAACGAGCGCATCGCGGCGAGGCAGCCGTTGCCCGGCGGCAGGACGAACTCGGGCCAGCCGACGGCGATGACGCGCAGCCACGCGTCCTCGTGGTTGCCGCGGAGGGGGACGATGCGCGCGGGCGTCTCGCGCTCGAGGCTGCGCAC
The DNA here is from genome assembly GCA_050012715.1 of Polyangiaceae bacterium. GTDB lineage: Bacteria > Myxococcota_A > Polyangia > Polyangiales > Polyangiaceae > Palsa-1150. Next base: position 16,013 of record JBEKGQ010000041.1, on the reverse strand, counting down.
GAAGTCGATCACCTGCGCGGACTTGGGCCCCCGGTCGAGGTAGTCGCCGACGAAGACCACGGTGTCGGTCGGCTCGAGCGCGGGCATGCGGCCGAAGACGCGGACGAGCGCCCCGAGATCGCCGTGGATGTCCCCGATGGCAAAGGTGCGAGGCGGCACGATGGATGATGGTCGGGTCAAGAGCGCGCGGACGTCAACTCCCTCACGACAGAAAGGGCCTCGCCCACATGCGCGCCGGCCCGGAGCTGGGAGACGAAGACGTGCCGGACGATGCCCTTCCGGTCGATGACGAAGGTCGCCCGCCCGGGCATGAGGCCCAGCGAGGACTTGACCCCGAAGAGCGCCCGCACCTTCCCGCCCACGTCGCTGAGGAGCGTCATCGGCAGCTTGTGCTTGCTGGCGAAGCGATCGTGCGAGTCGACCGAGTCGGAGCTGATGCCGACGACCTCGGCCCCGGCCTCGACGAAGGTCTCGTAGCTGTCGCGGAAGCTGCAGGCCTCGACCGTGCAGCCGGGGGTGTCGTCCTTCGGGTAGAAGAAGACGACGACCGTCTTGTCGGCGTAGAGCTGCGAGAGCGTGACGGATTTGCCGCCGTTCGACGGAAGCGTGAAGTCCGGCGCGTGGTCGCCCACCTTCAGGGTCATGGCCGATTCATAGCCCACGTCGCCCACGCGCGCAGCGTCGGCCCGGCCTCAATCGAGCTCGCCGATGATCTCGTCCGCCTCGGGGAAGCGGTGCTCGGCGTGCTTCGAGAAGAGGAGCGTCTCGCCCTGGTAGACGTCGAAGATGCCGCCCGAGCCCTTCACGAGCTGCGCGTCGAGGCCCCTGGCCTTCTTGATCTCCGCGGCCAACCTGACCGCGTGGCGTTCGTAGCCTCAGGCCGTGCAGTAGACGATGCGGATGCTCATGGGCGCTCCTCGGAAAGGACGAGCGGAGCATAGCGTGGTCCCCGAGACCCGACTAGGCTGCGCCGCCTCCCATGGACCTCCGCGCCGATGCCCACATCCCGTTCCCGCGCGACGTCGTCTTCGCCGCCTACCGCGACGACATCACGAAGGTGCTCGCGTACCTCCCGAACGTGCGCGGCATCGACGTCAAGTCCCGGATCGACGACGGGCCGATCTCGACGCACGTGAACATCTGGCACGGCGGCGGAGAGATCCCGGCCGCCGCGCGCGCGGTGCTGAGCGAGTCGATGCTCTCGTGGACGGACTACGCCACCTGGGACGCCGGCAAGCTCACGTGCCGCTGGCGCATCGAGACCCACGCGTTCACCGAGGCCGTCCTCTGCCAGGGCCTCAACACGTTCCACGACGACGGGCCGGGCAAGACGCTCCTCGAGATCCGCGGCACGATGGAGATCGACGCGAAGAAGATCCGCGGCGTGCCCGGGTTCCTCGCGGGCAAAGTCGGGCGCACGGTCGAGGAGTTCCTCGGCGGGAAGATCCAGCCGAACCTCGTGGAGACGGCCAAGGGGCTGACGAAGTACCTCGAGGGGCTGAAGGCCGACGAGAAGAAGTAGCGCGGGGCCTCACTGCCGCGTGGCCAGCCACGCCGCGAGCTCCCAGGCGTTGTGCACGCCGACGACGAGGTGCACGAGCATCCCGATGGGGAGGGCGGCCAGGGGGAGAGCCCAGCCCATCGCGAGGGAGAGCCCCATGGCGGCGAGAAGCAGCGACGCGCCCGAGGGGTAGACGACGTACCAGCCCCAGTCGCCGAGGGTGAGCTTCTCGCGCGAGCGATGGAATTGCCTCGCCTGGGCGGTCACGCGGACGATGCGGCCGAGGTCGAAGAGGGCGAGCAGCGACAGCACGACCCCGAACGAGTGCCACGACTGTCCCGGGATGACTCCCACCGCGCTGACGATGAGCACGCGCAGGAATGCGTAGACGATGGGCACGACCCAGAGTGACCCGCTGACGTCCTCGGCGCCCGCGTTGCCGAGCTTCTCGTTCGGGATGGCGGCGGCGATGGACGCGGCGACGAAGACGAGGCCGAGGAGGGTCGCCGCGGCGGTGCCGGTGAGGATGAAGAAGTCGTGCCAGGCCTGGAGGGTCGTCACGCGCGGCCGAGGGTGAAGCGAACCCGCCGCGGGAGCAAGGGTTGCGATAGAACGAGGGGTGGTGGGCCCGGACGACACGAACGCGCCTGTCCGCGAGGGAGACGTGGTCGCGGGCAAGTACCGCGTCGAGCGGACGATCGGCTCGGGCGGCATGGGCTTCGTCGTGGCGGCGCGTCACCTCACGCTCGGCGAGCCGGTCGCGCTCAAGTTCCTCCTCGCCCACCAGTCGTCGAACCGCGAGACGGTCGAGCGGCTGATGCGCGAGGCGCGCGCGACCTTCCGGCTGCGCAGCGCCCACTCGGTGCGCGTGCACGACGTGGGGGAGCTCCCGGCGGGGAACCTCTACATCGTGATGGAGCTCCTCGAGGGGCGCGACCTCCGCGCCGAGCTGAGCGCCCGCGGGCCGCTGCCACCGGGCGACGTCGTGGCCTACGCCGTCGACGCGTGCGACGCCCTGCACGAGGCGCACGCGCTCGGCATCGTGCACCGGGACCTCAAGCCGGGGAACCTCTTTCTCACGACGTCCGCCCACGGACGCGCGATGGTGAAGGTCCTCGACTTCGGCATGTCGAAGCTCGATCCGGCCCTCTACGAGGGCGAGGGCGGCCCGCTGACGCTGCCCGAGACCGCGCTCGGCACGCCGCGGTACATGGCGCCCGAGCAGTGGCAGTCGGCGGCGAACGTCGACCTCACCGCGGACATCTGGGCGCTCGGCGTCGTCATGTACGAGCTTCTCACCGGCAAGCCGCCGCTCCACAAGATGCAGCTCGCCGAGCGGCAGACCCGCCTGCTCGCGGGCGCCATCCCTTCGCCGCGCGAGGCGCGGCCGGACATCCCGGGCGAGCTCGAGCGCGTCGTCATGCACTGCCTGCGGGCCGACCCGCGGGCGCGGTGGGGCTCGGCGGCGCACCTGGCGCGCGCGCTCCGGAAGGCGGTGCCGCCGTCGGTCGCCGAGGTGGTGGAGATCACGAGGACGGGCGTGACCGCGGTCGTTCCCCCCGAGGAGCGGGCGCGCCAGGCGGCGCTCGCGTTCGAGCAGGCCCCCCGCAGCGCCCCCTTGCCCGAGACGCGCCGCGAGACGCCGGAGGCGCGCGGGACGGCGGGGCCGGTCTCGTCGGAGCCGCCCGCGGCGGTGGCGGAGGGGCCGAGCCCGCGGTCCGAGGACTTCGAGACGACGACCGAGGTGCGCGCGCCGATGTTCACCCCGGCCGACGGGGTCGCGGTGAGCGCGGAGGAGGTCGTCTCGTCGCCGGCGCCGCAGCGCATGTCGAAGACGCTCCGCTCGTACGAGGGCGACGCCCCGGGGGCGGCGACGGGCGAGACGACGCTCCGCCTCGCGGGCGCCCCGCCGCACCCCGCGGCGGCCGAGCCCACGCGCACCACGGTGCCACTTCCTCCGGCGCCGGCACCGGTCGCGCCGGTCCCTCCGCCGGCCAGGCTCGCTCCCCCTCCGCCCCCGCGCCGAAGCATGACCGCCTACGTCGTGCTCGCGGGCGTCGCGGCGCTGCTCGTGGCGGCCCTCGTGGCATGGCTCGCGGTTCGAGCGCGGTAACGGCTCACCCCAGGCGCGCGATCATCTTCCTGGCGAAGAGGTACGCGTCCCCCGGCCACCGCGCCGACACGTAGCTCCCGTCCTCCACCACGAACGCCGCGGAGTCGTCGTCCCGCGTCCCCTTCGCGGTCAATGTGCGCGGACCGCGCTCGAACTGCGTCTCCGGCGCGTCGAGCGCGCGCTTCACCTCGTCCTCCACGTACTCGGGGTACGTCCGGTAGTACCGCCCGAGCTTCCACGCCGTCAGCATCCACGCCGTCTTCTCCATGTACTTCGGGAGACACGTGGTCCGCCGCGTCGCGAGGACGCTCTTGCCGGTCGCCGCATCGTTCGCGCGCGCGAGCACGATGACGCCGTGGCAGATGGCCCCGAGAGGCTTGCCGCTCTTCGCGAACGCGGCGACCCGCGAGAAGAGCGTCTCCCCTTCGAGGTACTGCCGCATCCCCGGGGCGTGCCCACCGGGGAGCAGCATCGCGCCGTAGGCGTCGGGATCGACGTCGGCCCACGCGATGGGCTTCGTGAACGGCGCCGTCCCCTCGAGCTCCTGGTAGAACGCCTTCGGCTCGGCCTCCGCGCCGAGCTGTCCGAAGAGGACGCCCTCGAGGAGCCGCGGGTCCGCCGCCGCCTTCGCGCCCTTCTCGGTGGCGAACACCACCTCGTGGCCCGCCTCCGTCAGGAGCTTCCACGGGACCGCGACCTCGGTGACGTCGAAGTCCCGGTCCGGAAGCGGAACGAGCACGCGCGCCATCGCCACGCCTACGGCGCCTTCATCTGGTCGAGCGCGAACGCGTACTCGTCGGCCACCCGCTCCACGTTGGACTTCACCATGTCCGCGCCGCCGTGACCCGCGTGCTTCTCCACCCGGAGGAGCACCGGCCCGCCGTTCGACGCCCACTGGAGCTCGGCGGCGAACTTGCGCGCGTGCATCGGGTCGACCCGGTCGTCGCTGTCGGCGCTGAGGACGAGCGTCGAGGGGTACTTCACCCCCTGCTTCACGTGGTGGTACGGCGAGTACGCGTAGAGCGCGGTGAAGTCCTCCGCGTCGTCCGCCGAGCCGTACTCCTCGATCCAGGTCTTGCCCGAGCCGAACAGGTGGTAGCGCACCATGTCGAGCAGGGGCACGGCGCAGAGGGCCACCTTGAAGAGGTCCGGCCGCTGCGTGATGGCGGCCCCGACGAGGAGCCCGCCGTTCGACCCGCCGAGCGCGGCGAGCTTGCCCGGGCTCGTGAACCCCTGCTTCACGAGCTCCTCCGCGACCGCGAAGTAGTCGTCGAAGACGTTCTGCTTCTCGCGCCGCATGCCGTGGCGGTGCCACTCCTCGCCGTACTCGCTGCCGCCGCGCAGGTTGGCCAGCACCCAGACCCCGCCGTGCTCGAGCCACGGGAAGATCGACGTCGCGAAGTACGGCGGGTTGGCCACCTGGAAGCCGCCGTACCCGTGGAGGATGGTCGGGCTCTTCCCGTCCTTGACGAGGTCCTTCGCGTGGATGACGAACGCCGGGACGCGCGTGCCGTCCTTGCTCGTCGCGAAGATCTGCTCGACCGCGTACTTGGACGCATCGACCGGCACCTTGAGCTTGTAGAAGGTGCTCGTCTTGCCGGTCTTGACGTTCGTCTCGAAGATCTCCGTCGGATAGGTGAACGACTGGAACTGGTAGTAGAGGAGGTCGTCGTCCGAGTTGCCCGACGCGCCGCCGAGGGCGCCGATCGTCGGAGTGTCGATCGTGCGCACGAGCTTGCCGTCCTCGTCGCGAAGCTCGCCCTGGCTCACCACGTCCTTCAGGTACCCGAGCACGAGGCGATGCCCGACGACGCCGAACGACTCGAGCGTGGCGTCCTTCCGCTCGGGGACGACCTCGACCCACTTGTCCCGCGCCGCGTGCAGCGGGTCGACCTTGAAGACGTGGTACCTCGGGGCCCCGTCGTTGGTCTTCACGAAGAAGCGGTCCCCGTCGACGTCGACGTCGTAGAGCGCGTCCTGCCCGACCGCGAGCGGCCGCCACTCGGGTTTGCTCGCGCGCAGATCCATGAAGTGCATGTCGTAGCGGGACCAGCCGTGCTGCGTCGTGAGCACGAGCCAGCGCCCGTTCCTGGACAGGCTCGCCTCGAGGAACGTCTTCGGATCCCCGGTGCGCTCGTGGACGACGCGGTCCTTCTTCGGGTCCGCGCCGAGGTGGTGGAAGCGCACCTCCTGGAAGCCGGGGCGGTCCGCCGTGGGCACCGAGTCCTTCGGCGGGATCCACGTGTAGTAGAAGCCGTCGCCGCCGGCCGTCCACGAGGGCGACGCGTACCGCGTGCCCTCGATGACGTCGACGTCGCTCTTCTTCCCGGTCGCGACGTCCATCACGTAGAGCGTCGACTCGTCCGAGTTGTTCGCCTTCACCGAGTAGGCGACCCGCCGGCCGTCCCACGACACGCTCCAGCCGCCGAGCGCGGCGCTGCCGTCCGACGAGAACTGGTTCGGATCGAGGAGCACCTTCTCCGGCCCCGTCCGCCCCTCGCGCCAGTAGACGAGGGACTTCTCCTTCCCCGCGTCGCGCCGCGAATAGAACCAGCGATTGCCGTAGTGGCGCGGGGTCCCCTGGCTCTCGATGTAGAAGAGCTCCTTGAAGCGCGCGGCCAGCGCGTCGCGGTCCGGCAGCTTCGCCAGGTACGAGCGCGCGAGGGAGTCCTCCGCGTCGACCCACTTCTTCACCTCCTCGCTCTTGCCGTCCTCGAGCCAGCGGTACGGATCGGCCACCTTCACCCCGTGCAGCTCGTCGACCTGGTCGAGCCGGCGCGTCTCCGGGTACGGCAGCGCCGGGAGCACGGGCGGCGACGGCGGCTTCGCCACGATGGTGTCCGCCGGCATGACCATGGGCGGCGGAGGCGGCTGGGGCGGAGGCGTCTCGGCGGCGCAGGCGGACACGGCGAGGAATGCGAGCGGGGCGAGGACGCGTTTCGACGAGGGAGGATTCACGGGGCGTCACCATAGTCGCGCGCTAAGCTCCATGCACACCGTGCAGCCCTCGAACGTGAAGCTCGGTCGAGACCGAGCGCCCAGCCTCGACCTCGGCGCCGGCCCGCCGATGCGGCTGACGACGCGGGCGCGGCGGTTCCTGCGCGAGCACGGGCGCAAGCTGTGGTGGCTGCACTCGGCCTACGCGCTGGCGCTCGGCGCCGGCGTCGTCGCCTTCGCGCACAAGGGGTTCGACCACGCCCGCTGGCTGGCCGTCTCGCTCGGCCTCGCGTGGCTGCTGGTCGTCCTCGTCTTCCGCCTCTTCGCGTCCGGCGGGTCGAGCGGCGTCCGCGCCTTCGAGGCGCGGGACCCGAAGACGCGGGTGCGCTTCTACGTGATGACGTACGCGCTGAAGAACCTCTACCAGGGGATGCTCTTCTTTCTCCTGCCGTTCTACTGGAAGTCGACCACGCTCGACGCGCCGGACGTCTGGTTCGTGGGGCTCCTCGGGGCGTGCGCCATCCTGTCGACGCTCGACATCGTCTTCGATCGCGTCCTCATGCGCTGGCGCTGGATGGCCTCGGTGTTCCACGGCATCACGCTCTTCGGCTGCCTGAACCTCGTCATCCCCGCGCTCTTCCCGGACACCCGCACGCTGTGGTCCCTCCTCGCCGCCGCCGGGATCGCCACCGTGGGCTTCTGGACGCTGCACGTGACGGCGCGCGTGCTGCGGAAGAAGGTCTACTCGGTGATGTTCGTGCTCAGCGTCGGCGGGGCGGTGAGCCTGGCGTACGCGGCGCGGGGCGCGATCCCGCCGGTGCCCATGTACGTCTCGTCGGCGGCGGTGGGCCCGAAGCAGCTCGCCGACGGGCGGCTCGCCATGGAGGTGAAGACGCTCCACCCCTCGGTCATCCAGGAGCTCGTCGCGGTGACGGACGTGGTGGTCCCCGGCGGCAAGGGCGACCGCCTGCGCCACGTGTGGCGGCACGACGGCGTCGAGGTGCATCGCTCGACCGAAGAGACGTCGCGCATCGCCGGACCCAAGGGCACGGTGCGCCTGCGCTCCTCGCTGACGGGGAAGGACCTCCCGGGAAACCTCGTCGGCCCCTGGGCGGTCGACGTCGAGACCGAGGACAACCAGCTCGTCGGACGCGCGGAGTTCGACGTGACGGAGTGACGACGCCGACCGACCTGGTCGGAGTCGTCTACTTCGAGGGCACGAAGAAGCGGTAGGCGAGGATCACGGGGGGGGCCCTTGAAGGGCGGCACGTGCGCCACCGACAGCGCGTCCGACACGCACTGCCCGGTCGTCGTGCCGGTGAAGGGGACGCTGATGGCGACGTGGGAGACGTTCCCGTCGTTGCCGAAGGTGACGTTCGCCGAGGCGATGCCCCAGACCTTGCCGCGCTTGCAATGGACGATCTCGTGCGACGCCGCGTCGAGGGCCACCTTCGCCGCGATGGCGGGAAAGTGGGCGGTGGGAGCCGGCGTCTCGGAGGGCGCGGACACGGGCGCGGACGCAGACGCGGGCGCGGGCGCGGGCGCGGGCGCGGGCGCAGACGCCGACGCGGCCACGGATAGAGACGCGACCGCCGCGGCCGTGACCGACGGTGTCGTCGCTGGCTCGAGCGCGGCGTGGGGCGCCGGGCGCCGCATGACGGTCACGACGACCACGACGCCGATGGAGGCTCCCACGACGCCCGCCACGACCGACGCGAGGAGCGCGCCGGAGCGCCGCGTCCGCACCGGCGTCTCGATGATCGGAAAGGTCGGCGTCTGGGGCAGCCTCGGAGCGAGCGGTGGGGACGGAGGAGGCTCCCACGGGGGCGCCGCCGGCGGCATCGGGGGAGCCGGCCGCGGCAGCGGGGAGTCGACGGCGACGATCACCGGTGGAAGCGCGGGGGTCGCGGCCTGCGGTGGCGGTGGGGTGGCGACGACGTGCACCGGCGGGAGATCGGGCTCCTCCTGCGGCCCGGCTTCGATCACCGGACGCGGCAGCGGCACGTACGTCGAGCCCGCGGGAAGGCCGGGATGAAACCCCATGGGGATGGTCCCCACGCTCGCGCTCGCGGGCACGAAGAGCCGCTTGCTCGGCACCGCGCCGACCACCGCCGGCGACGACGGCGGCGCCTCCTCGGGGGGCGGCACGGCGACCGCCACCACGGGGGCCGGCACGACGGCCACCACCTCCGCCGCGGGCTTGGCCGGAGGGCGAGGCGCGGTCAGCCCGCGCGACGTGGTGCCGCGAAGCGAGGTCTTCGTGTCGCTCCAGAAGTCCTTGGCGTTCTTCTGCCGGCGGTCCGGCGCCCGGGCGACGGCCCGCGTGAGCACGAGCTCCAGGTTCCGCGGGAGCTCCAGGCCGTGCGTCCGCGGCGTCGGCCGCCGCTGCTCGTCGAGGACGCGCTCGACGAGCGTCCCGGTCTCTTGCCCGTCCATAACGACCCGGTCCGACAGGAGCTCCATCATCAGGAGCGCGAGCGCATACACGTCCGTCCACGCGCCGAGCTTTCCCACCGTCGCGTCGAGCTGCTCGGGGGCCGCATAGGCGGGGAAGAGCACGCGCAGCCCCGCCGCCGGGCGCGACTCGGGTGGGATCTCCATCGCCAGGTCGTTCATCGCGCGAGAGACCCCGAAGTCGAGGACCTTGAGCGAGCGCTTGCCGGAGCGCTCGGCGAGGAACAGGTTGCTCGGGTTGAGGGAGAGGTGCAGGGCCCCCTGCGCGTGCGCGTAGGCGACCGCGTCGACGGCGGGATCGAGGAGCGCGACCACCTCGTCGATGCTGCGCCCCTTCTTCGCCCCCTCGCGGCGACGCGCGAGGTCCACCGCGAGCGACTCGCCCTCGAACCACTCGCGCACGAGATACGGGACGATCATCCCGGTGGCCGGCGCCAGGGTCGAGCCGCTGGCGATGCTCTGGGCGATGTTGAGGTTCCCGCGCGCCAGCTTGTAGTGGAGGCGGCTCGCCTCGCGGAAGCTCTCGACGAGCGGCCGCACGAGGGCGCCATCGAGGGTCGTCGGCAGGTTGAGGCACTTGATGGCGACCGTCGCGTCGACGCCGATGTGGTGCCCCCGGTAGACGACGCTGAGGTCGCCCTCGCCGGCGAACGCCACGACGCGGAACTGGCCGTCGAGCGTGTCCCCGACGAGATCGAACGGGTCTCGGTCCATCCGGTCAGGACCATTGTCGCGTGAAACGACCCTTGACGGACAATGATCGTCTCCCGGAACCTCCTCGGGCCATGCCCAAGCCCAAGCACCTCCTGGCCATCGACCAGGGAACGACCGGCACCACGGCCCTCGTCCTCTCGGTGGAAGGCGCCACCCTGGGTCGCGCCAACACCGAGTTTCCCCAGCACTACCCGAAGCCCGGATGGGTGTCCCACGACGCGGGGGAGATCTGGGCGAGCGTCGACGCGAGCGTGACGGAGGCGCTGAAGGCGGCCGGGATCCGCGGCGAGGACGTGGCCGCCATCGGCATCACCAACCAGCGGGAGACGACGGTCGTCTGGGAGCGGAGCACCCGGAAGCCCATCGACCTGGCCATCGTGTGGCAGTGCCGCCGTACGGCCGAGGTGTGCGACGAGCTCAAGAAGGACCCCCGCACCGTCGCGCGCGTCCGCGAGAAGACCGGCCTCGTCATCGACGCCTATTTCAGCGCGACCAAGATCGCCTGGCTCCTCGACCACGTGCCCGGGGCCCGCGCCCGCGCCGACAAGGGCGAGCTCGCCTTCGGCACGATCGACTCCTTCCTCGTGAGCCAGCTCACGGGCGGCGCCGTCCATGCCACCGACGTCACCAACGCCTCGCGCACGCTCCTCATGAACCTGGCGCGCGGCGAGTGGGATCCGGAGCTCTGCGCGACGTTCCACGTGCCCGAGAGCGTGCTGCCCAGGATCGTCGGAAGCGCCGAGGTCGTCGGGCACACGGCCGGAGCACGGTTCCTGCCGGACGGCATCCCGATCGCGGGCATCGCCGGGGACCAGCAGGCGGCCCTCTTCGGGCAGACGTGCTTCGCCGAGGGCGACGCCAAGTGCACGTACGGGACGGGCGCCTTCGTGCTCATGAACATCGGCGAGCGGCCCATCCTCAGCGAGCACGGCCTGGTGACGACGGCCGCCTGGCAGATCGGCGGAAAGACGACGTACGCGCTCGAAGGGAGCGCCTTCATCGCGGGGGCGGCGGTCCAGTGGCTGCGTGACGGGCTGGGCCTCCTGGCCAGCGCGAAGGACATCGAGGCCCTCGCGCGCAAGGTGCCGTCGAGCGAGGGCGTGGTCTTCGTCCCGGCCCTCGCCGGCCTCGGCGCCCCGCACTGGGACCAGGATGCGCGCGGCACCATCACCGGTCTCACCCGCGGTACGACTGCCGCCCACCTGGCCCGCGCCACGCTGGAGGGCATCGCCTTCGAGGTGCGGGACCTCCTGGACGCCATGGCCCGGGACTCCGGACGGCCGCTCCGGCGCCTCCGGGTCGACGGAGGGGCGTCGGCGAACGACCTTTTGATGCAGTTCCAGGCCGATGTGGCCGATGTCTCGGCCGAACGGCCGGCTGACGTGGAGTCGACGGGACGGGGCGCCGCCATGCTGGCGGGCATCGGGGCCGGGCTGTTCCCGGGCCTCGAGGCGGTCCGGGCCATGTCGCCGGTCGGTACCCGGTTCGAGGCGCACATGGCGCCACAGGACCGCGCCGCCCACCTGGCGCGCTGGGAGGACGCCCTGGCGCGCACCCGCTCACGCTCGCGCTGAGGCGGCCCTTTCCAAGCCGCGGCCCCCCGTGCGACTCTTGAGGGTGCGTCTTACGTTCGAGGTAGAAGCCTCCGCGCGCTGACTCAGCCCAGGCGAGCGAAGGTGTGTGTCGCTAGCGTTTTCGCAGAAGCCGGTCCCGGGTCGACCGGCTCTTCAGCGAGCTTTGGAGAGGAAGGGAACCATGACGAGCAGCAGCGCGGGGGAGCGTCCGAGCGCGTCGAGCGCCGGCGCCGCGACGGGACCGATCCGTGACGTACCCGTGGATTGGGAGGCCCTGGAGGACGCCTTCGAGAACAACGCACCCGAGGTTCACAGCTACCTGCACCTGACGACCGGCGAGGTGCTGCGCGTCGTCGACGGCGTGGCCGACCCGCAGATGCACGTACGCATCGCGTCCGACGGCAACTACCTCCGGATCGATCCGGTGAGCTCCCGGGAGCAGTACCGCTGGATGGAGCGCTTCATCCCGATGGTCGACAACACGGAGCTCCGCGGCAAGCTGGTCCAGGCGATCGACGGCAAGGGCGCCTTCCGTCGGTTCAAGGACGTGCTCATGTCCTACGGGCCCGAGCGCGAGCGGTGGTTCGCCTTTCGCAGCGAGCGATTGAGGACGTTCATGGAGGCGTGGTTGAGCGCGCACGCCATCAAGGCCATCGCGCGACCGGCCTGGAGCGACGCGCCCGCGGGCCCCGAGAGCGAGGCCATTCCGGATTCGGTCGTGGGGGCGGACGACGCGCCGAAGTCCCAGAGCGGGCGCCGCACCCGGAACGCCGAGGCGCTGCGCCAGCACCTGAAGGAGCTCGCCGAGTCGCTGGGGCCGCGCGACCTCGACATGGTCACCGGGTTCGCGGAGTTCCTGAAGGCGCGCCGGGCGGCGCGCGGGTTCGCGCACCACCACGAGCACATGCTGCAGGAGCGCGCCGTCGCCGGCGCCCCGCCGTCGTCGAAGAAGGACGACGACGACGAGGAGGACGGAGCCCCCTGATGACGCGAGGGGCGGCCGCGCTCCTGATGACCGCCGTGGCGCTGTCGTCCACGGCCGGGGCGGCGGCGGAGGCGCCGGCGCACGTGGTGGTCGATCGCGCGGTGGTGCGCTTCCTGTCGCCGGAGACGGGCGGGACGGCGCACCCCCGCTTCGTGCTCGAGCGCACGCTCGCGCTCGAGGCGCGGCTCGAGGCGATGGCCGAGGCGGGGGGCAACGGCGAGGGCTACCAGGAGCGCGACGTCCGCGCCGCGATGGAGCACGACGTCGCCGAGCAGATGCTGGCCAGCCTGGCCGAGAAGCTCATCGCCGACTCCCCGGCCGAGAAGCGCCCGGGTCTCGGCGAAGTCCCCCGCGTCGAGGCGCTGCTCGGTCCGGCCCTGCTCGAACGACTCGGCGGACAGGCGCGCGTCGACGAGGCCGCCCAGGCCGAGCAGGTGGACGGCCCGGAGGTGGAGGCGCTGCTGCACCGTGCCGCCCTCGCCGCGTGGTACCTCGACCGAGCGGTCACCCCGATTCTCCACCCGAGCGACGAACAGCTGCGCGACGTGTACCGGACCTCGGCGCATCCATACCGGGGACGGCCCTACGAGCAGGCGCGCGAGGCCCTCTCGCGCTGGTTCGTCGTCGAGCGGGTTCGCGTCGCGGAGAGCGCATTTCTCCAGTCCGCGCGCTCGCGCGTCCGGATCGTCGTCACACGGTGAGGCGATCCACGAATGTCGGCGTGCGAGCCTGCGCCCCGACTGAGGCGCGGGCGATCCACCGCGCACGTCCCGACTGCGCCTCCTTGTCGGCGCGGGGTCGCCCGGAACGATTTCCGAGGCACACTCCCCACCTTCGGGATGGAACGCGCAGGGAGGTCCTCGATGTCGGGTCGCTGGTTCACGGCCATCGCCGTCCTCGGTTGTTGCACGATCGTCGGCGCGGGTACGACGCAAGGGTGCGGGGGAACGAAGAACGAGGCCGGCTTCACCAACGGCGACGGGGGCAATGGCAGCAGCGGCAGCAGCGGCGCGAGCAGCAGCGGCAGCAGCAGCGGGAGCTTCGGCAGCTCGAGCGGCGGGAGCTCTTCATCGGGCGGCAGCAGCAGCGGCGGCGCGGTGTGCCCGCCCGGTCTGACGTGCAACGTCGCGTGCTCCGGCGGGAGCACGACGACGGTGAGCGGGAAGGTCTTCGACCCCGCCAAGCTGAACGCGCTCTACGACATCGCGGTGTACGTTCCGGCCACGCCACTTCAGGCGCTGCCCGCCGGCGTTCCCACCGGCAGCGCCAAGTGCAACTGCGCCGCGCTCTTCCCGAGCGGCGCGGTCGTCAGCACCACGACGGGCGTCGACGGCTCCTTCAAGCTGGAGAACGTGCCCGTCGGCTCGGCGGTCCCGCTCGTCTTGCAGGTCGGCAAGTGGCGGCGTCAGGTGACCATCAACGTGGACCAGTGCACCGACAACCCGCAGACGGACGGCACCCTCTCGCTACCCGGCAGCATTCCCGCCGGCGACACGAACGACTCGATGCCCGACATCGCCGTGTCGACGGGGGGCGCGGACACCCTCGAGTGTCTCCTCCTCCGTATGGGTCTTCCGGCGAGCGAGTACGTGGCCGGCCCCGGCGGCTCGGGACACATCCACGTGTTCTCGGGCGGAAACCCCGCCAACGGGCCCACCGGGAACGGGGGCCCGGGCGGCACGCCAGAGGATCCGCCGATGACCGGCGCCCCCGAGAGCGACACCAATCTGTGGAACACGCCCGACAACATGATGCCGTACGACATCCTGCTGCTGTCGTGCGAGAGCGACGAGACGTACAACGCCAACCCGCAGAACCTGGAGACGTACCTCAACGCCGGCGGGCGCGCGTTCGCCTCGCACTACCACTACGCCTGGTTCGCGGGCCCGACCGAGGGCGGGCAGAGCTACACCGTGCCGAGCGCGTGGAACAACCTCGCGCAGTGGGACCCGAACCAGAGCGGCTCGGACACCATCGGGGGCGTCATCGACCAGTACCTCAACGGCACGACGAAGCCGTTCGCCAAGGGCCAGGCGCTCTACCAGTGGCTGGGCCTCGAGAACGCGCTCGTCACCGGCGTCCAGGGCCACGAGCTCCCCATCGCCGGGGCACGCTTCGACGGAACGGTCGGACCCAACAACACGCCGTCGCAGCCGTGGATCGTCTCGGACTCGACCGGCATCGCCGGGGTGACCGAGTACTTCTCGTTCGACACGCCGGTGGGCCTGCCCGACGCGCCCGACGGCGGCCCCCCCAACTACTGCGGTCGCGCGGTGTTCAGCGATCTCCACGTGGCGGGCGCCGAGGCCGACACCAACCCGCCCCCGAGCGGCTGCGTCAGCGGTCCGCTCACGCCCCAGGAGAAGGCGCTCGAGTTCATGATCTTCGACCTCTCCTCGTGCGTCATCCCCGACTCGGTGCCGCCGTCCGACGCGGGCGTTCCCATCCTCCAGTAGGTCCCGCTCCGCGTGACGAAGTGTCGCGCTCACAGGGAGGCCGCGAAACGCGCGATCTCGTCCGCGACGCGACCCATGGTGGCGGCGAGGCTCGCACCCTGGCTCTTCGGCCGCGCCAGCGAGTGATCGCCGCCCTCGACGGGGAAGAGACGCGTCCCGGCCGTCAGCCCCTCGAGGAAGGGGGCGAGCTCGTCGGGGCCGCCGAAGGGGTCGCGCGTGCCCTGGACGAAGAGCATCGGCGCGCGAACGCGCGGCAGGTGTGCGGTGCGGAGCTGGCCCGGCTTGCCCGGCGGGTGAAGCGGATAGCCGAGGAGCACGAGCCCCGCGACGTCGACCACCTCCCCCGCCGCGACCATCGTGGCGATGCGGCCGCCCATGGACTTGCCCCCGATGAGCGGGCGCGGCACGCCGAACCGGGCCCGCACCGCGTCGATCGCCGCGCGCCAGGTCGCCTCGAGCACCGGCGGCCGGTCGGGCGCGCGACGCTTTCCCTCCGCGTAGAGAAAGTTGAACGTCACGACGCGGAAGCCCCGCGTGGCGATCGCCTCGGCCATGGCCACCATCCACGGGTGCGACTGCGGAGCGCCGGCTCCATGCCCGAGGACGAGCGTGCGCCCGTCGTCGCGGGCGGGGCCGTCGGTGTAGGCTACCGCGCTCGTCTGGGCGTCCCCCACGGGAAACGAGAAGCTGTCCCTCGACACGGTGGGAGGATTAACAGGAAACGATGACGAGAGAGAAGACTTGAGCGCCGACAGCCGCAAGGTGGTCCTCGCCGCGCTGGCGGGCAATGTCGCCATCGCCGCGTGCAAGTTTGCCGCCGCCATCCTCTCGCACTCCACGGCGACGCTCGCGGAGGCCGTGCACTCCCTCGCGGATACGGGCAACCAGGCGCTGCTCCTCGTCGGGATGCGCCTCGCCTTGCAGCCCGCGAGCGAGCGATTCCCCTTCGGGCGGGCCGGCGAGCGGTACTTCTGGCCCTTCGTCGTGGCCCTCCTCCTCTTCAGCGTCGGTGGGGCGTTCGCCATCTTCGACGGCGTCGATCACCTGGCTCACCCGGTCGTGGAGCCCCACACGCGCGCGTGGAGCTACGGCGTGCTCGGCGTCTCGCTCGTGATGGAGGGGCTGAGCTTCCGCGTCGCCATGACGGAGTTCCGCAAGCTGGCCGCCGGGCGCACGCTACGGCGGGCCCTGCTCGAGGCGCGCGACCCGACCATCCCGCTCGTGCTGGCGGAGGACCTGACCGCCATGGCCGGCCTCGTGCTCGCGCTCCTCGCCGTCG
>JBEKGQ010000040.1:0-17878 GCA_050012715.1 Polyangiaceae bacterium | reverse complement strand
GCTCCGGCACGAGCGTCATCGCGAGCTGCTCGAGGACGAGCGCGGCATCCACGAACGAGCCGCCCATCCCTCCGACGGACTCGGGGAGCGACAGGCCGAGGAAGCCGAGCTCGCCCATCTGCTTCCACAGCCCGGGGCTCCACCCGCGCGCGTCCTCGCGCATCGCGCGGAAACGGGTCACGGGCGAGCTCTTCTTGGCGAACGCCGCGACGGTGTCGACCAGGATGCGCTGCTCTTCGGTGAGGTCGAAGTTCATGGCGGTGTTCCTCGATTCACCCGAGCCCGAGGATGAGCTTGGCGACGATGTTCTTCTGGATCTCGTTCGAGCCGCCGTAGATGGTGCTGGCTCGCACGTAGTTGAAGGTCGACGGTACGGAGTCCTCCAGCGGGGGAACGGCGCCCGGCTCGTTGAACCAGGTGAGCGAGTCCTTGCCCATCACGTCCATCGCGAGCTCGAAGCTCTGCTGGAGGATCTCCGACCCGCGGATCTTGAGGATGCTCGCCTCGGGGCCGGGTGCGTGCCCGACCTGGGCCGCGGCGATCGCCCGGTAGTTCGCCATCTGGAGGCCGCGGAGCTTGATCTCGAGGCGCGCGATGCGAGCTCTCCACGCGGGATGGTCGAGGAGAGGGCGACCGCCCGACATCGTGCTCGCCGCGATGCGCTTGACGCGCCGGATGCTGCGCGCCGAAAGGCCGACCGACGCGATGAGCGTGCGCTCGTGACCGAGGAGCGCCTTGGCCATCGTCCACCCGCTGTTCAGGGGACCGACGAGGTTCTCCTTCGGGACGACCGCGCCGTCGAAGAACGTCTCCGAGAACGCCGGCGTGCCGCCGGTCGTCAGGAACGGCTTCACCGTCACCCCTGGCGTCTTCATGTCGCACAGGAGAAAGCTGATGCCGCTCTGCTTTCGCGCCGTCGGGTCGGTGCGAACGAGCATGAAGATCCAGTCGGCGTACTGGGCGTGGGTCGTCCACGTCTTCTGCCCGTTGACGACGAGGTGCCCCTCGCCGTCGTCCTCCGCGCGCGTCTTGAGGGACGCGAGGTCGCTGCCCGCGTTGGGCTCCGAGTAGCCCTGGCACCACACCTCCTCGCCGGACAGGATCTTCGGGAGGAACCGCTTCTTCTGGGCGTCCGTGCCGTACTGGATGAGGAGCGGTCCGACCATGCCCAGGCCGAACGGCGAGAGCGCGGGCGCGCCCGAGAGCTCGAGCTCCTCGACCAGGATGAAGCGGCTCGTGACGTCGAGGCCCGGGCCGCCGTGCTCGACGGGCCAGTGCGGCGCCACCCATCCCTTCGCGTAGAGGACCCGGTGCCACTCCATCACGTCGGCGTGGCTGAAGACCGCGTCGACCGCCGCCTTCTCGCGGAGGTGCGCCGGCATCCCGGTCTGGAGGAACGCGCGGACCTCCTCGCGGAACCGCAGGTGCTCGGGTCGGAACGACAGATCCATGGGGGCGGGAGCCTAGTACAGATGAGCCTGCGCCGCCGCGACGGCACCTACGTCGGGCGTGCCCGCGGCTGCGAGAGGAAAGCGCCCGACGCCGGTGGTGTGCCAGGATGACGCCGGACTCGTGACCGCGGTAGGGGGGCGCCTATCTTCCGCGGACGCCAGCCACCATCAGCGGCTTCGCGGCGCGAAGGTCGACCTTGCCCGCCCGGCGCGTCAGCCTCGCCCGCTCCGCACGCAGCCGCGCGAGCTGCTTCACGACGACCCTGTGCAGCTGCTCCTCGGCCAGGATGGCTTGCTCGAGCAAGCCCGCCGACTCGGTCTCATCCTCCCGGTCCGCCTCCTCGAGCTCCGCCAGCAGCTCGTCGTGCATGCCCCGGGCGGCCTCCGACCAGCGCTCCGTCGCCTTGACGAGCCGCTGCAGGACGACCGTCGCCCGCTTGTCGACCGCCCACCGGCGACGGGCCTCGAGGTGGACCACCAGCTCGCGCACCGTCAGCTGCTTGCGTAGCGCGAGATCCGTCAGGTCCCCGCGCCCCCTTGCCGGCGTCACCCCGGCGAGAAGGACGAGGTGCGACCACGAGAGCGGCTGCCCTTTCGCCGTCGTCCGGCGCAGGACCTCGTCGAGCTGCTCGGTCGACCAGCACTCGGCCACCGACGCGCAGCGGTAGAGCGTGTGCACGTTGGTGCCCAGCGCCAGCGCCAGGCGCTCGACCGCGCGCGTGCCGTACTTGTCCGCCGCGAGCTTCACCTCGACGATGTGCACGCCGATCCGGTGTCGACTCCGCGCTTCGTCGCGGGTGGCGCCCGCCAGGAGCTCGCGGATGGACTCGTATACGGGGCGAAGCCCCGGGCTGAGATCTTCGACCAGCTGCAGCGTTCCCATGATGCCTGGCGGTCCTCCCCACCAGAGAGGGTCGCCGCCGGCACCCGCGCCGTCTATTCGGCGCAAGGAGTAGGTCGCCTAGTCCTCTTGGACGATGCACGCCCGCGCAGCGCGGGGGCTAGTTCCAGGGAGCCTCGCCGGCCATGCCGCGCAGCAGCCTGGACACGACGCCGAACAGAGAATCGTCGCCGGTCTTGTGGAGCAGGCGGGCCACGTGCGCCTTGATGGTCAGGGGCGAGCTCTCGCGCGCCTCGGCCATCGATTCGCGCGTCTCGCCGGCCGCGGCGCGGCCCAGTACGTCCGCCTCGGCCTCCGACAAGCCGTAGCGCTCCCGCCACGCTTCGACGGCGCGCTCCAGACGGACCGCGAAGTCTCCGTTGGCGAGCAGGAACCGGACGAGCCGCGATTTCTGCACGGGCTTTGCCACGCAGTCGGCGTCGAGATCGAACGCCGCGTTGATCGCGCCCGGTTCGAGACAGCCGCTGAGGACCATCGCCGGCGTCGTGGGATGCTCGATCCGCGCCTGGGCGAGCACGTCGATGCCCGAGCCGTCGGGGAGCCCCACGTCGAAGAAGAACGCGGTCCAATGGTCGGGCGTCGCGAGAATGCTGGACGCCGCCCGGGCGGTCGGTGCGAGCACCATCTCACCGTAGGGAGCCAGTAGCCGCCGCAGCGCGCGGCTCGCGATCTCCTCGTCTTCCACCACCAAGAAGCGCACGATGGCCTCCTTTGCTGCCGCCCCCATACTAGCTCTGGCGTCGCGGGGCTGGAAGCGAGCCGATGGGCCACGGCCACGGCTCATCCGGGGCCACACGTCGTCGTGTGTGCGCATCGTGTCTTGACGCCGGGGTATCCCGGCCCGAGGTTGCGCGCCGTAACAGCAGCGAGAGTGCAAGGTGCAACCAGCCTGCTTTCTTGTCGTCGACGACGAAGTCATCGTCACCCGGGCGATCAGCCACATCCTCGGGAGATTTGGCTCGATCGCGACGGCTTCCTCCGTGGCGGAGGCGAACGAGCAGCTCCGGTCGGGGCGCGTCTGGTCGGGGTTCATCATCGACCTGTGGCTGCCGGACGGGTCGGGCCTCGAGGTGCTCGCTCGCGTTCGGGAGCGCCAGCCGCTGGCTCCCGCCATCCTGCTCAGCGGTGCCCTCGAGCCCGGCGCCGTGAACGGGGCGTACGAGATGGACGCGCGCTGCTTGTGCAAGCCGTGCCCGCCGGAGCATTTGCGGCGCTTCGCGCAGGACGCCCTCATCGCCGACAGCGAAATCCCGGGACGGCTCGGGCAGGCGGTGCGCGACCTGGCGGCCAAGCACCGCCTCACGCCGGCACAGACGGAGATCCTCCTGTCGACCGTCCAGGGCATCGATCGCGCTTCGATCGTCGCCTCGCGATGTGTCTCGGAGAACACGCACAAGACGCAGGTGCGGGGCATCCTCCGCAAGACGCGCACGCTCTCGCTCGGCGAGCTGCGCGACAGGGTGCTTCGAACGGTGGCGGGCGCGGCGTGAGGCTCATCACCCCACAGGGGTGATTGTCGAGCGCGCTCCGTGGTCCCAGTATCCCCGTCGAGGATACGGCGATGGCTCAACCGAACATCTGGCCTCAAGCGGCGACGCGGCCGTTCCGCCGCCGCGAGAACGACACGATGCCGCTGTCGCGACGGCTCCTCAGCCTCGACTGGCGCATCGTGTTGCCCTGGGAGCTCGAGGGCGGACGCGCCGAGTTCGCTACCCAGCACGATGTCCTTCCGTTCATGCGGGAGCACTACCCGACCATCTTTGCCCAGAGCGATCTCGCGGGCCGTTTTCTGCCGAGCCCGATGACGGAGGCGAAGAGCCGGTTCTTCGCCGAGATGGACTACTTCGTCTTCGACGTCGAGGGCGAGACGGCGGGGGTCTTCATGGCCCACCCGTCGGACTGGACGACGTACTACCTGCGCTCGACGGCGATCCTGCCTCGCTTCCGCGAGCGGCACCTCATCACGAGCTTCTTCGAGAGGCTGGACGAGCCGCTGCGGGCTGCCGGCGTCGAGCGCATCGAGACGGACTGCTCGCCCGCCAACGTGCCGATCGTCCGCATGCTGTCGGGTCGCGGCTACGTCGTGACGGGCACCCTGAGCACCGAGCGATGGGGGCTCCTTCTTCGGTACACGAAGTTCCTGAGCGATGACGCGCACGCCGCGTTCACTCGCCAGTACACCGCGATGCCGTTCAGCCGGCGCCGCGACAACCCCCAGCACACAGAGAGGAGAGAGCCATGAAGAAGTTCGCCCTTCTGACGGTCTGAGCCCGTCCAGTTCGATCGGACGGTGTGGTCCAGCGAGGCCCCATCGTCCGATCGTCCTTCTTGTCTCCAACTCGCACCGCCCGGACCGAGACCGCCATGATTGCCAGCGCCCTGCGTACCGAGATCGAACGCTTTTACGAGAGAGCCACCGCGACCGTCGTGCGTGCCGACTTCGCTCGTTGCGCCGTCGCCGCCCAGCGGCTGTTGCGAGGTGCGCGGCCCGCTGCGCCCGAGGAGTCGCTCCCGTCGGCGCGAGCGCTGGCGGCCCTCGCCGAGCACGGCCTCGCCGAACAGCCCGCGGCGCATCTCGCCTACGGCGCGCTGTGCGAGTACGCCGTGGCCCGGATGGGGCTCGACACCGGGGACCTCGACCGCGTCGAGTCCGCGCTCGACGCCATCGACGACACCGTGCGAGACCCGGCCGACTTGCCGCTGCTCCGCGCGCGGCTGAAGCTCTTCGCCGAGCACTTCGAACGATTCTGCGAGGAGGCGACCGATGCCCGCCGACCGCGATCCGATCTCCGCATCTCTGCTGCCTGAGAGCTGGTCCGCCCCCGAGCGCGTCGAGGACGTCATCGACGCCGACGGGCTGGAGCTCCACCGGGTGGGGCTCGCGAGCCGTTCGCCGCACGGCGAGGCGGTGGGATCCGCGGCCGATTGCGAGGCTTCGCCCGCCCAGCGGTGCATGTTCGAGCTCATCGAGCGGATCGCCGTGATCGAGGCTTCGAACGGCTCGCTGGCCCTCCGCGCCATGGAGGCCACGGGCGAGCCCATGGCGGTCGTCAGTCGGGAGCACGTGTTTCCGACGAGCCCGCGCCCCGCGGTCTGGACCTACGCCCGATCCAGCGGCGTCGCCCTCCACTCCGACTGGCGTCGCGCCTGTGAACGAGCGGAGCAAGAGCTCGTCGAGCGCGATCGCGTCCAGAGAGCCTGGCTCGGCGACATCGTTCCGCGCTCCATCGGACTGAGCGTGACGTCTCTCCCGCTCGGAAAGACCCGCTCCTACGAGTGGCTCGGGTACTCCTTCCCGGCCGCACCCGAGGACGTCTTCGGGCGCGGGACCGAGGTCGTCGGCATCTTCGGGTTCCCGGCGGCGGACAAAGCTCCGCTCGTATTCGGCTACGGAGCGCGCCCATCGATCGACGAAGCGCTCGGCACGGCGGTCCGGGAGGCCCTCCAGCAGCTCGCGTTCCTGTGGGGCGAGCCCCTCCCCGACCGCCTCCCCGACCCTGCGCCCACACCCATGGCGCACCTCGAGCGGTTCCAGTTCCCGGCCATGCACTCGATTCTCCGTCGCTGGCTGGCGGGGGAACACGCCGGTCACCGACGCGGGGCGGCCTCGCACCTCGCCGCCGTTCACCCCCGCTGGGTCGACCTGACTCCGGCGTGGCTCACCGGCGGGTGGCGAGTCGCCAAGGCCCTGTCGACCTCCGCCATTCCGTTGACGTTCGGGGAGGCGCCCGTCTTCGGCCATCTCCCGCCTGAGCTCCGCATTCATCCCATTCCGTGAGGCTTGGGGCTAGCATCGTTTCTTCCGTGGGTGCGAGCGTCCGGATACCAGGGCTCGAGATCGGTGAGGAGCTCGGGCACGGGGCGTACTCGGTCGTCTACGAGGCGCGTCAGGGCGAGGCACGCTGCGCGCTGAAGGTCCCCCATACGCGCGGGCGATGGACCCGCTGGGTCTACCGCGAGGCGCTGGCCCTCGCCCGCGTGAGGCACCCCGGGCTGCCGCGCGTCCTCGAGGTCGGCGAGTCGGACGGGCTCCCGTACATCGTCATGGAGCTCGTGGACGGCGAGACGCTCGCCGATCGGCTGCTGCACGGGCCGCTGCCCGCGGTCCAGGCGCTCGACCTCGCCTGCCAGCTCGCCGACACCCTGCGGGCGGTGCACGAGGTCGGCCTCGTTCACCGCGACGTGAAGCCTCGCAACGTCATCCTCGAGGCCGCGGGCAAGGTGCGGCTCGTCGACTTCGGCTTCGCGGCGCCGATCGGCACGCTCGGCGTGCGCGACGCCGCCGGTACGCGACGCTACTCGGCGCCCGAGCAGTTCCACTCGCCAGACCGCGTCGACGCGCGCGCCGACCTCTACGCGCTGGGGCGAGTCCTCTACGAGTGCCTCCTCGGTGTGCCGTGCGGCGAGAGCGAGTCGACGCGCGCGGTGGTCGCGCTGATCACCGGGGGCGTCTCCGCGTCCGTGGCGCGCATCGTCGCGGGTCTGCTCGGCGAGGCCCCCGAGGATCGCTACCCGGACGCCGCGTCGCTCCTCGCCGACCTCCACCGGGCGCGCGCGGGCGGGGTCCCTCGCGGCGCGGCCACCTACGAGCCGAGCCGACACGCGGGGGCGCTCGTCGGCCGCGACGGGGAGCTCGAGCAGTTCACGCGCGCCTGGAGGGGCGTCGAGGTCACCGGCGGCCGCGTGATCCTCGTCGAAGGCATCCGCGGGATGGGGAAGACCCGCTTCCTGCGGACGTGCATCGCGAAGATCTGCGAAGAAGGGCGGGGTCGCAGCCTCGTGTGCACGTGCCGCGAGGACGACGCCCCGCTCTCGGCGGTGAGGCGCACCTTCGAGCTCTACCTCGCCTCGCTGACCAAGCTGCCTCCGCAGGAGAGAGCGGCGGCCACCGCCGCCCTCCGCACCGCCGCGAGCGGGCCACTGGCGGCCGTCGTGTCGGTCGTGGCTCCCGCGTTCTCGGAGCTGTTCGGCATCGTCAAGCCCTCGGCGGCGGTCATGCCCCCCGCCTTCGCCGAAGCGGCCGCCGAGCTCATGATCCGCCTCGCGCGGCTCTCGGGGCCGCTGCTCCTCTCGTTCGACGACCTGCAGTGGGTGGACGCCCCGAGCCTCGAGGTGCTGGCGGCGATCGCCGATCGCGCGCACGAGGCGCCGCTCCTGCTGCTCGCCGCGTCGCGGCCCGTCGGCCAGGGCGCGACGTTCGAGCGCTTCGACACCGTCGATCCGAGGCGCACGGGCCGCATTCGCCTCGGACCTCTCGAGACGCGGCAGGGTGCCGCCATCATCGCCGCCCACCTCGGCATCGCCACCGCCGAGCCCTCCCTCGTTCGCCGCATCGTCGCGATGGCGGACGCGACTCCGGTCGGGATCCTCGAGGTCCTCGGCGCGTTCCTCGACGCGGGCGCGTTGCGCTACCGGGCCAACGCGTGGCAGCTCGACGAGCCGAGCGTCGACCGGGTCGCTCTGCCGTCGGGGTCTCTCGCGTATCTGGGGACCCGGGTCGCCGAGCTCCCACCCGCCACGCGGAGCGTCCTGGAGGTGGCGGCCTTGCTCGGTACGCGGTTCCACGACCAGCTCCTGGCCGAGGTCCTGGAGCTGTCCGTCTCGGACGTGGAGCACGCGCTCGCGGACGGGCGTCGCGCCGGGCTTCTGGAGCCCATCGACGGCCACGATCACGCCTTCACCCACGACAGCGTCCGCGAGATGCTCGCGCGCGAGCTCGACGAGACCCGGCGCCGGCAGTGGCACCAGCGCGCCGCCGCGCGCCTGGTCCGTCACGCCGACGCGAACCAGGAGCTGCTCTACGCGTGCGCCGCCCACTTCGCGGCCGGCGGGTTCGATCACGCGCCGGATACCGCGTACCGCGTCGCGCGGCGGGCCGCGGAGATCGCGCTCGAGCGCTTCGACAACGAGGCCGCGCTGCGCCTCTTCGACATGGCCCGCTCGTGCGCGCGCGTGGCCGGGCTGACGCCGGACGCGGGCTACCACCGCAAGGTCGCCGAGGCGCACCTTCGCGTGGGCGCGCTCGACGAGAGCCTGCGCTCCTTCGAGCAAGCGCTCGAGCTGGCGGAGGGCGCGGAGCTCCGGGCCAGCATCCTCGGACGCATCGTGTGGGTCCAGCGCTCCCGGTCCGAGCCCGATCGCGCCTGGGAGGCCCTCGATCGCGCCTTCGCCGCGATCGGTGCCACGATGCCCACGGAGGACGTGGCGCCCTCCGGTCGTCGCCGGAGCAAGGCCGGCTCGGCGACGGCCGGCGGCGATGTCTTCTACGAGCTGCTCAACCAGCACGCACGCTTCGGGGTCGAGTGCGGCAAGCCTCTGCGTTCCCTTCAGAGCAGCGTGCACGCGCTATCGCTCGCGCGTGCGGAGGGGCCGTCGATGGCTCTCGCGAGGGCTCACGCGACCCATGGCGCCGTCCTGGCCTTCATCGGGCGCCGCGTCGAAGCCAGTCGCCGTCTCGCGGACGCGCAGGCGATGGCGGAGAAGCTCGGGGACCCCGCGACGATCGCCTTCTGCTTGCCGAGACGGCTGGTTGCGCTGGCCTTCGATGGGCAGTTCGACGCTTCGCTGGTCCTGCTGCGCGAGTGCGCCGACTCGTACGGACCGTGGATGGAGGTCACCGAGTTCTGCGACACGGTCGCCAACGGCGACTTCATCGAGACCATCCGGGGCCGAGTCACCGAGGCGTCCGGCTGGACGGTTCGCGCCATCGACCGCCTGAGGCGGCGTCGGCGTCCTTCCGAGCCGTTCGCGACCCACCTGCTGCATCGCGCCCGCGCCGCGCTCGTGAGCATGGGACGGACCGGTCAAGAGGGGCCCTGGCTCGCGGCGCAGACCGAGGCGGCCGCCGCGTGGAAGCCCGAGAAGTCCTACTACCGCACGGCGTCGTGGGGCCCGCAGGCTCGCATTCACTTCGACGGCGGCACCCTCGGCCCCGCGTTCGAGGAGCTCGTCGGCCGGGTGCAGGCCGAAGGTCACAACCCCGCCGCCTGCCACCCGATCCTCGTCGAGTACTACGTCACCGTCGCCCACGCGCGAATGCACCAGCGCCTCCGCTGCGCCACGGACGAGCGCGACGAGCGCACCTCGGCCCTCCGGCAGGCGGCCTCGGATCTTCGCGCCGTCGCCAAGCTGCCGCTCTACCAATCGCACAGCGTCCTCGCGGACGCCTACCTCGCGTGGTTCGACGGCCACGAGGCGAAGGCGACTCGCCTGCTCGCGAAGGCCGAGTCACTCGCGCAGCGCCACACCTGCCCGTGGGTCCTCTGGGGCGTCGCGCGAGCGCGCGCCCACATGCTCCGTGATCAAGGCAAGGTCGACGCCGCGCGTGATCAGGCGCGGATCGCCGAGGTCCTCGCCCGCGAAAACGGCGCCGAGTCGCGCGCGCGCTGGGTCCGCGAAGAGTTCTCCCTCACGCCGCCTCGCGTGGTGAGCCCCGCGGGCTCCTCGGCCTCGAGCAGCGTCCGCTCGTCGCACCGCGCGCGGCGGCAGCTCGCGTCGTTGCTCCACGTGGCGCGCGCGCCCTACGGTCAGCTCCGATACGACCAGCAGGCGCGAGCCATCGTCGACGATCTGGTGCGCGAGCTGTCGGCGGATCGCGCGTTCCTGCTCTACGAGCCGCCCGGGGCTCGCGCCGCCGGCCTCCTCCTCGGTCGCACGCGGCTGGGTGAGTCGCTGCCGCCTCCGGGCGGATGGCGGGAGGCAGTCATGCGCACGGTCATGGAGGGCGCCGAGCCGCCGGGCGGCAGCTCGGTCGACGGCCTGCTCGAGGTGTCGCCGGACCGCAAGCGCGTGCTCATCGTTCCGCTCTTCCTGAACGAACGAATGTTCGGCGCCGTCTGCGTCGAACGGGGCAGCGTCGACGCGCCCTTCACGCCCGACGACCACGAGCTCCTGTCCCTCCTCGCCCATCAGCTTCCCCTCGGCCTCGAGCTGTCACGGCTGCTCGAAGAGCGCGACGAGGTCCAGGCCTCGCTCCAGCAAGTGCAGAAGATGGAGGTCGTGGGGGAGCTCGCCAGCGGCGTGGCGCACGACGTCAACAACATGCTCCAGGGCATCCACACGGGTCTCCAGGGGCTCCAGGAGAACGACCACCTCGATGAGCCGGCCACCGCCGACGTGCGCCTCATCGAGGACGGCCTCGCGCGCGCGATGAAGCTCACGCGGAAGCTCCTCGCCTTCTCGCGCCGCCAGCCGCTCGCCCTCGCCAGCACCGACCTCGGCGTCGCCATCCAGTCTCTGGAGCCGATGATGCGCCGGCTCGTCCGCAACTCCCCCGGCGTGGACCTGGCGCTCGATCTCGACATGGCGACCCACCCCGCGCTCACCGACGAGTCCCTGCTCGAGCAAGCGCTCGTGAACCTGGTGCTCAACGCTCGCGACGCCATGCATGGCCGCGGCACGGTGACGGTCTCCACCCGGAACGCGCGGGTCGGGGCGGACGGGATGAGGCGCGGGGCGCCCGCCGAGGGCGAATACGTGCTCCTCGAGATCGCCGATCAAGGTGACGGCATTCCGCCCGACGTCCTGCCGAGGATCTTCGATCCGTTCTTCACCACCAAGCCCGCCGGCAAGGGCACCGGCCTCGGGCTCACGATGGTCTACAGCTTCGCGCAGCAGTGCGGCGGCTACGTGGACGTCGCGAGCGAGGTCGGCCGGGGGACCACGTTCCGGCTCTTTCTCCCGCGCGCCGAGCCCATCCGCGTCGAGAAGCCCCGCATCTCGACGCCTCCGCCGACCTCGGGCATCCCCGCGATGATCCTCGTCGTCGACGATGATCCGGGCGTCCGCGACCGGACTTGCATGCTCCTCCAGGACAGCGGGTACCGGGTCATCACGGCGTCGGGCTCATCCGATGCCCTGAGCGTCGTGCAGTCGCAGGGCGGCGAGATCTCGCTCGTCATCCTGGACGTGAACCTGCCCGAAATGGATGGGACCGAGCTCGGGCGGCGTCTTGCCGACCTTCATGTCCCCGCCAAGGTGCTCTTCGTCACGGGCTACGACGCGACGGCGACGGCCGACGAGCAACCGATGCTGCAGAAACCGTTCACGCGGAGCGACCTCCTCAAGCGCGTTCGCGGTCTATTGGACGCGTGACGGTTCGACGCGCCGCGATCGTCGGGCAGGTGCCCGTAGTCAATACTACGGGCACACAGTCCCGCTCCCGACTCGGCTAGCCTGCACCGGGAAACGGTGATCCGGCGGCTGCGCTTTCTCCCTGGGCTTCTCCTCCTCGCTGCGATCGCGTGCGGTCGTACGGGCCTGCTCGACGACGACGACGCCGTCGTCGACCCCGACGGAGCGACGCTGAACCCCGGCGACGGTCCGCCCAGCGCACCCATGGGTCCTTGCAACGCGGTCGTCCAGCAGCGCGCCATCGAGGGGTTCACCCACGTCCCGATCTGCTCGCCGGTGACGTACATCTCGAACCCGCCGTCGTCGGGCAATCACTACCCGATATGGGCCGCGTTCCAGACGTACGACTTCGCCGCCGCAGAAGGCTACTGGGTCCACGACCTCGAACACGGCGCCATCGTCTTCACCTACAACTGCCCGGCGGGGTGCGACGCGGACGTCGCGGCTGCGCAGGCGTACATCGACGCGATGCCGGACGATCCGCTCTGCGAGCCGGACGCCGGCGATCCCAGGGTGCGCATGACGATGACGCCTGATTCGAACGTCACCACCGAGTTCGCCGCGAGCTCGTGGGGATGGACACTCCGCGCCGACTGCTTCGATCCCGTCACTTTCGGCGCCTTCGTGCAGGCGCACTACGGTCAGGGCCGGGAGATGCTCTGCGGGCAGGGGACCACGCAGCCGGTGTGCAGCGACTGAAGTGCCGCCTCCCGGTTCAGCGCGGCGGGCGCAGGCCGTCGAAGATCACCGCGAGCAGCCGCTTTCGCTCCGCCGGCCCCGCCCCGTGCCGGTCGGCCGCCCCGACGGTGCCCATCACGATGGTCATGACGTCCGTCGCGCTCACGTCGCCGCGCACGTCGCCGGCAGCCTGGGCTCGCTCCAGTAGCACGGCGACGGGGCGTTTCATGCGGCGCTTGATGGCCGCGATTCGTTCGAGGTCGACCCCGGTGCCGGCGAGGGCGGTGAGGAAGTCCCGCTTCGCCGCCCCCTCGTCGACCATCCGCTCGAGGAACCCGAAGAACGCGGCCCCCGGGTCCGCCGCCTTGGCGCCGGCGCGCGCGTGCTCGACGAGCTGCTCCATCCGACCGACGACGATCGCCTCGAAGAGGGCCTCTTTCGTCGGGAAGTGGCGGTAGAGCGTGCCTATCCCGAGGCCCGCGCGGCGTGCGATCGCGTCGATCGGGACGGCGAGCCCCTCGCTCGCGAAGACCTCCTGCGCCACCTGGAGGACGCGCTGCCGGTTGCGCTCGGCGTCGGCCCGGAGCGGGCGTGCGCGGGTCACGGGCGCCCGTTGACAAACGGAGCCGAAGTTCCGTATACAAATGGAAACGGAGTCACGGTTCCGATTGTAACCCAGGAGCCGCCAGAGAGGAGCCCGATGTCCCCATCCGCCAGCACTTCCGAGCCAGAACCCGCCCCCCGTGGCGGGGGGCCTTCGCCGGCCGAGCTCGGCCCGACGCTCGTCCTCCGCTACTTCGACATGTGGAACACGGGCCAGGGCTCCGCCGCGGACGAGCTCCTCGGGCCCACCTACATCGAGCACGCCCACCCCGACTTCGTGGGCCCGGCCGCCGCGCGGTCGCTCGTCCCGCGCGTGCACGCGCTCTATCCCGGGGTCGTCGTCCGCGCCGAGATCGTCGCCGTCGATCGCGACTACGTGGCCGTCCGCACCAGCGTCGAGCCGGGGGATGCCGACGGGCATCCCGACGGGCCCCGGCGCGGCATGGCCCTCTTCCGCATCGCCGACGGCAAGCTCGCCGAGCAGTGGAGCTGGTACGCGCCCGTGCGCAGGGTTCGCGCCGCATAGGTGACGTCCCGCGCGTCATCGGTGGGCCGATGGCGCGGGATGGGCGCGGCCCTTGCGCGTCTCGGGGTCATCGAAGAAGCCCCTGTCGTCCAGTCGGGCCTTTGACGGCCCGGCGTCGGGATGCAAGCCTCGCCGCATGCGCTCCTTTGCTCTCGCCCCGCTCGCGGCGTTTCTGTTCGCCTGTGCCGCCGACGCTCCACTCCCACCGGCGCCTCCGCCTCCGCCGCCCGTCCCGCCGCCGACGGCGAGCAGCGTGGCGGCTCCCCCCAGCGCCGCGCCGGTGACCCGGCAGCTCGCCGAGGACGGCGTCATCACCACGCCCTCGGGGGCCACGTTCACGGCGCCGAAGGGCTGGTGGCTCACCCAGGGCCCCGACGCCATCGTGCTCGAGGATCCGGAGCGCCTGTTGAAGGCCACCCTCGTCGAGACGCCCGAGCCCGACGCGCTGAAGGCGCTCGACGCGACCTGGCAGCGCATCGAGCCGGGCTTCGCGCTGAAGCGACTCCACGAGCCGCAGACGCCGCCGCCGATCCGGGGCTGGGAGCTCCAGGTGGACGTGGACTACGAGACGAAGGCGGCCGACCACCGCGGCGTCGCGGCCCTCGTGCGGCGCTACGGCGGCGTCACGTACGTGGCGACGTTCGACGGCGATCAGGCCGGCTTCGCCAAGCGCGGCGCCCAGCTCGACACCGCCCTCTGGACGTTCAAGCCGCAGGGGATGCACGAAGAGTCGTTCGCCGGCAAGACGCCGCGCCCCATCGACGAGGCGCGGGCGAAGGAGCTCGACGCGTTCATCGAGCAGGCCAGAACGACGCTCGAGGTCCCGGGCGCAGCCGTCGCCGTCGTCGCCGGAGGCAAGGTCGTCTACGAGAAGGGCTTCGGGACGCGGACGCTCGGCAAGAACGAGCCGGTCACGGCGAAGACGCTGTTCATGATGGGTTCCATCACGAAGTCCATGACGACGATGATGGAGGCGACCCTGGTCGACGCGGGCAAGCTCTCCTGGGACGACCCCGTCACGAAGGTGCTCCCGGGCTTCGCCCTCGGCGACCCCGAGACGACGTCGCGGCTCGTCATGTGGCAGACGGCGTGCGCCTGCACCGGGATGCCCCGGCGGGACCTCGAGCTCATCTTCGAGTACGGGCACATCACGCCGGAGCAGCGCATCGCCTCGATGCGCACGATGAAGCCGACGACGGGGTTCGGCGAGACGTTCCAGTACTCGAACCTGATGGTCGCCGCCGGCGGATACGCGGCGGCCCACGCCTTCGATCCGAAGCGCTCCTACAACGACGCCTACGAGGAGGTGATGCGGGCGAAGGTCTTTGGCCCCCTCGGCATGAGGTCGACCACGCTCGACTTCGGCGCGGCCCGGCGCGCGGAGCACGCGATGCCCCACGGCGAGTCGATCGACGGCACCGTGCGGCCCATCGCGCTGTCCGAGGAGGACTTCGTGACGCCCCTGCGGCCCGCGGGCGCGTCCTGGTCCAACCTGCGCGACATGGAGCGCTACGTGATGACGGAGATGGCCAAGGGCGTCACCCCCGAGGGCAAGCGCGTCGTGTCGGAGGCGAACCTGCTCGAGCGCCGCAAGCCGCGCGTCCGCTCGGGCGAGCTGTCGAGCTATGGCCTGGGGCTGGACGTGGGAACCTTCCGCGACCTGCCGATGCTCGAGCACAGCGGCGGGACGTTCGGCTTCACGACGGAGATGTTCATGCTGCCCGAGCAGGGCGTCGCCATCGTGTCGCTGACCAACACGAGCGGGCAGGGCGGGGCGCTCAACGCGGCCATCCAGCGCAAGGTCGTCGAGGCCCTCTTCGAGGGCGCCCGGCCGCTCGCGGGGCCGCGGGTCGAGTACTTCGCGAAGACCAAGCGCGACAACGTCGCGAAGACGATGGAGCGCGTGGCGCGCGATCCGGACCCCAAGTGGGTCGGCGCGCTGGTGGGCGACTACGCGAACGCGGACCTGGGCCGCGTGAAGGTCACCGCCGGTCCGAAGGGGCCCGTGTTCGACGCGGGGGAGTGGAGAAGCGCCATCGGGCAGAAGAAGGAGATCGACGGCACGCTCAAGGTGGTTCTCGTCGATCCGCCGCTGGCGGGGCTCGAGCTCCTCGTAGGCGCCGACGCCGCGCACCCGACGCTCACGTTGCTCGACGATCAGGTGAAGTACGTCTTCGAGCGCGCGGGGAAGTGACGCGGGCGAGCCGAGGCGGGACAAGAGCGAAGCGGAGGCTACGGGCGCGGCGCGCTGCAGGCGTGCCACTCGCCCGTCGTGACCTCGGGCGCGACGGGCACGGTGAGGCGCCTGTCCTGCACGTGCACGGCGTTGTACGCGACGAACGCGAGCGGCACGGCTGCGATCGCGGCCACGACGACGGCGCTCACCGAGGGCGCCGAGCACGCACCGCCACTGCACGACGTCTGCTGACTCTGCGCGAAGACCAGGGCTCCCGACCCCGCGCCCAGGAGCATCGCCACGGCGGCGTCGTGCTCCTGCGTCTCGTCGGCGAAGGACCGCCGGACCACGACGTCCTTCACCATCGGCCCCGTCCGGGTCACCTCGCGGCACTCGGTGGCGCCTTCCGCACCGGCCCGGCTCTCCGTGGTCACCTCGGCGTGCGCGCTCGGCTCGGGCCGGGCCGGCCCTTCGAGGCGCGTCTCGTGGATCGTCGCGCAGCCCGCGAGCGCCGTCGACCACGCGACGAGCAACCCTGCTGCCCACCTCCGACCGACCGCGCGCCCTCCCTCGGTAACCATGGGTCTCTCAGTTCGTCGCCGTGAAGGCCACGTTGTCGTATCGCAGCTCCCAGACCGGGGACAGCCCCCCCTCGTACTCCGTGACGAAGCTCGTCCCGATCCCGATCTGCAGCGACGCGGGCACGAGGCTCATCGTGAGGGGTACGTCGAGCTCCTGGTTCCCACCGACGGTGACCTTGCCCGTCAGGCCGGAGCTGGCCCAGTCGATCTCGAGGACGAGGTCGGTCCACGTCTTCATCGGGAGCGGCATCGTCTGCGAGAGCGGGTGGTTCACGAACGTCGGGGGCGCTCCGTCGGGGTAGTTGCCGCCGTTGGCGGGCCCCGTCTGCTCCCCGACCGCCAGCGCCGGCGCGCCGCTCGCCACGTTGATGGCGAGGCCGACCGTGTAGCGGTAGCCGGACGCGTCGAGGAAGTCGATCGCGCCGAGGACGATGGCCGCGTTCGCGGTCGTGTCGATCTGCAGCGGCTCGAGGCTGAACGCGAGCGTGAGCGTCGACGGTACGGTCGGCACCGGGAGGGGCGTCCGAAGCGCCACGTTGAGGGCCTGCCCGTACGAGAGCATCGTCGTCGTCTCGTCGACCGAGTTCGGCGGCGAGCGCGAGCTCGCGTCGGTCTCCACCAGCGTTCCTTCCATCTGCGCCCACGTCTCCCAGGCATTGGGGAGCGGCTTCTCGTCGAAGTCGTCGCAGAAGAAGATGCCGCCGTCGGGGCGGGCCAGCGAAGCGCAGAACGGGCCGCCCGAGCTGCCGCTGTCGCCCGCGTCGACGCCGCTCTCGATGGCCCCGCTCTCGGGAGCGGCGCTCTCCGATGTGTCGACGGTGGCGTCGCCCGGTCCGTCGTCGACCGAGCCCTCGGCGACGACGCTCGTCTCGCGCAGAGCGTCGACGCCGGAGTCGCTGCCGCCGCCGCCGGCCATGGTCGCGTCGAAGTCGAAGCAGCCGCCGACGAGCCCCAGGAGAAGGCTCACGAGCCCCGGCACGATCATCCGGAGAGACGGATGCATCTCACGACACGCTAGCACGCCGGATCGGCGCGCCGATGGGACGGAGCCGGCTCGTATGTTCGAGCCAGCCTCCCCGCGGGAGCCTGGCTCAGACAATCCGCTCGCAGGCTCGCGGGGTAGGTTCAAGGGCAGAACGTGATCGTGTAGCTGGTGTTCGCGCTCGACGAGCCCTGGCACGTGAAGGTGCTCGTGAGGTCGTCGTAGGGGAAGCTGTACGCGGTCGGGCAGGCGTTCTTGAGCACCTGCGCATAGGTCCCCGGTCGCGACGGAGTCGTCCATCGCGGATTCGTGCTCTGGCACGCGCCCGGCGGGGACCAGCTCGGGCAGCCGCAGCACGTCGCGCTCGCGCCCTCGCTGTAGCAGGACCCGCTCACGCCATTCGGGCCCCCCCCGGTGCAGCCGTAGAGGTCGTCCTCGTTCGCGCAGTCGAGGGTCGGGTTCGAGGGATCCACGGCGCAGACCTGGTTCGCGCTGCGGCAGCCGACGTAGTGGCCGGGGTCGTTGTCCTGGAGCTCGGCCGGACACGTGGAGGGGAGGTTCCACGGGCAGGCGGGCAAGCTGCCGCAGTTCGACGTGCAGCCGGGGGTCTGGCAGTAGTAAGGGACGTTCGCGCCCGGCGGCGGCGTCGGGTCGAACGTGCCCGGCGTTGGCGCGATGGAGAGCGGGACATTGGACCCGTCGACGTCGCTCACGTCGTAGAAATCGCTCCCGTGCGACGGCGTCGTCACGGTGAACTCGGCGAGCGTCGCCGGAGGTGCGCCGCCGACGCCGACGGGGCACTCGAGGTTGCCCGCGCAGTCGCCGGTCGCGCACGTCGTGTGGCCGTT
>JBEKGQ010000039.1:0-17899 GCA_050012715.1 Polyangiaceae bacterium | reverse complement strand
CGACGCGACGGGACCGGCCAGCGCGGACGCGGGCACGTCGGCGACGACGGCCGCGGTCTCGGTGGGCGGTGGCGCCGCCGGCAGCGTCCGGACCGCGTAGGGCCCGAGCCGGCTCAGCGCGTCCTCGCTCGAGGCGAGGACCAGCCAGCCGCGCGGCGCCGGGCCGCCTGCGAGGGCCACGGTGACGTTGAGAGGTCGCGCCGCGCTCGCGAGGACGCGCATGCCCGCGACGTCGCGAACCGAGTACGGCCCACCGCCCGCGCCGTCCGGCCCGACCAGCAGCGCCGAGGATGCCGCCGCCGCGTCGAGGATCGGGAGCGCCGCCACCCACGCGAAGGCCTCCGCCCCCTTGCCCTCGCCGAGCACGACGTACGCCGTCCCCTTGCCGTCGAGCTGACGCGCCGTGGACGCGTCGAGCCCCGCGAAGGCGCATGCGAGCTCCCCCACGGTGGGCGGGAGCAGCGCCACCGCTCCGCTCACTCCCCGCTGCACCCTGCCCCACGCCGCGTCGGGCTCGCGCACGCGGATCTCGGCGAGGAGCCCCGGCGGCGCCGGCACCGGCGGCTCGACCGGCTCCGCCGCGGCGGCCTCCGGCGGCCCGCTCGTGGGCGCTCCGCACGACCCACATCCAGCGGCGGCGAGCGCGAGAAAGGCGACCGCCGCGATTCTCAGAACGCGCAACGCGGACCGCCGTGCGACGAGTCGCACTTGTTGAACCCCGTCGCCTTGCAGAAGTGGGAGCGCGGCTTGCCGGCGACGCAGTACTTGATGTTCGCGCCGTCGCACTTCGGGGTCTGGCTCGGATCGCACCCCCCGAGCGGCATCGGCGGCGAGACGCACGCTCCGACGGGAGTGCCCCCCGGCGTGACGTTGCACTGCAGCCCGGCCGATGCGCAATCGACGCGCACCTCGTGGCCGTTGAAGCAGCCGACCGACGT
Source organism: Polyangiaceae bacterium (assembly GCA_050012715.1). Classification (GTDB taxonomy): domain Bacteria; phylum Myxococcota_A; class Polyangia; order Polyangiales; family Polyangiaceae; genus Palsa-1150. The sequence goes on along the minus strand of JBEKGQ010000039.1, from coordinate 16,961 downwards.
GTTCCCCTCGCAGCGCTTGGCCGAGCCCGAGCACGCCGGACCCTGCGTGGCGCACGCCGAGGTGCCGTCCGCGCCCGTCTGGCACTTGAGCCCGAAGGCCGCGCAATCGAGGCTCGCCAGCTTGCCCTTCTCGCAGTGGAGCAGGTGGGTCCCGGAGCCGGAGCAGCGGGGCTTGTCGCCGTCCTTGATGTCCGCCCCGCAGGGGCCGAGCGTGCACGTGGCCTGCCCGTCGCGAACGAGGCACTCCTCCTTGCCGCGGCCGCAGTCGCGCACGCCGGCGACCTGGCCCGCCACGCACGTGATGGCCCGGCCGTCGACGTCGCAGAACCCCACCGGCCCTTGTTTGCCACGGCCGTTGCAAGCATCGGGGTTCGCGCCACGAAGCGCGCAGGTGCGGAGGCTGGAGCACGAGTTGGCCTGCAGCGCGCACTCGCGCATCGTGAGCGAGGAGTTGATGCCGCCCACCGCCGTGAGCTCTTCGGTGTAGCGCTTCACGCACGAGGGAAAGTCGGGCGGGATGTAGTTCGTGGGGATGGGGAGCTTGTCGCAACCCGTGAGGAGCGCGCACATGTGCTCGACGTCGTCGAGGTCGGGCGGCACGTATTCGCCCTTCATCGCGTGGGTGACGAACGAGGCGAGCCCTCCGTCCGAGCCAGAGGGCCCCGCGCCGTCCGCCGTCTCTTCGGCCGAGCCCGCACATGCCAGGGCGATCACGATCCCGATCCCGACCCCGACGGCTGCCCCCACCACGCGCCGCATCATCGACACTCGATCGCTTCCTTCCCTGCTCTCCCTGCTCCAAGCATACGCGTCGGAGCCCGGGGAGTATTCTGCCCCCTCTCGCCGTCGCGTCGCAATCATCCTGCGCCGCATCTTCGGGCTTTCATGGCCAAGCGTGCAGCGCTAAGGTTCGCGCCTCTTTAGCGGCGGCTCGTGCGCGCGAGGGACCGTTCCCATGAGCATGATCAACGACGTTCAGAAAGAGCTCGGCAGCTCCATCACGAAGGCGCACGACGCGCTCAAGCGGGAGCTGACGAAGCTTCGCGCGGGGAGAGCCAGCGCCAACCTCCTCGATGGCATCCGAGCCGACTACTACGGCACGCCCACGGCGCTCGGGCAGATGGCCCACATCAACGTACCGGAGCCGCGCCTCATCACGGTGAAGCCGTGGGACAAGACGCAGGTGAAGGCGGTCGAGAAGGCCCTGCGCGACAGCGACCTCGGCCTCAACCCCCAGGTCGACGGGGACCTCATCCGCATTCCCTTGCCTCCCCTCACCGAGGAGCGTCGCAAGGAGTTCGTGAAGATCGCGCGCAAGTACGGCGAGGAGTGCAAGGTCGGCATCCGCAAGGCCCGCCACGACGCGCTCGACATGCTCACCCAGATCGAGAACGACGGCGAGTCGAGCGCGGATGAGGTCGACCGCGGCAAGAAGAAGGTCGAGGACACGGTGGCCGAGGGCGTCAAGCACGTGGACACCATGATCTCTCACAAAGAAAAGGACATCCTCGAGGTCTGACCCGGGTCGTCCTCGGCGAGGGTCGCGGGACGGGGACGGGGCGCTCGGTGGACAAGGCATCGGGAGGCGGGCATGCGCGCCGGCATACGGTTGACTCGCTTGACACCCTCCTGTGTGGGTGAAACTCTTTTCTCGTTGGAGGATTCGGCGCCTTGATGCGGGCACTCGCGGCCGGGCTGAGCGACGTCGGGCTCCAGCGCGAGCACAACGAAGATTCCTTCGTGGTGCTCAAGGAGTACGACCTCTTCGTCGTGGCCGACGGCATGGGCGGCCACCGGGCGGGTGACGTGGCGTCGAAGATCGCCACCGAGACCATCTCCGAGTTCTTCCGGACGACCGCCAACGAGGATGTCACCTGGCCGTTCCACTTCGACACGAACCTGAGCGAGGAGGAGAACCGCCTCCTCACGGGCATCCGCGTCGCCAACCGCCAGATCTTCGAGCGATCGACGCGGTCGCGCGAGTACCACGGCATGGGCACCACCGTGGTGGGCGCCATGTTCAGCCCGAAGAAGCAGCGGATGTACATCGGCCACGTCGGCGATTCGCGCTGCTACCGGGTCCGCGAGGGGCAGATCCAGCAGCTGACGCGCGACCACTCCCTCATCAACGACTACCTGCTCGCGATGCCGGATCTGACCGACGAGCAGAAGAGCGAGCTGCCCAAGAACGTCATCACCCGCGCGCTCGGGATGCAAGACCACGTCGTCGTCGACCTCCAGCACGACGACCCCAAACAGGGGGACGTGTACGTCCTCTGCTCGGACGGGCTGTCGGGCATGGTGAGCGACGACGACATGCGTCAGATCGTCGCCAGCACGAACGACATCCGCGACGCCTGCCGCCGCCTGATCCAGCGCGCCAACGAGCGCGGGGGCGAGGACAACATCACCGCCGTCCTCATCAAGATCGAGCAGCAGAACGAGATCGTCACCGGCGAGCCGGAGTCGAAGCCGGCCGCGACGGACGCGGTGAAGGACGGCCCGAAGGACGGCGCGACCGAGAAGCCGGCCGAGAAGACGGGCACCTGATCCGCCGGTAGCTTGCTTGACCGGGGCTGACTCAGCGGCTAAGCCGCGGGCGGCATGGTCAAGGCGATCTTCGCGTTCCTCGGGGGCTTCTGCGTCTACGTGATGGCCACGCTGTCCTACGGCGGGATCGCCCTGCTGATGGCCATCGAGAGCGCCTGCATCCCGCTCCCCAGTGAGCTCATCATGCCGTACGCCGGCGCGCTGAGTCACCCCGACGTGAGCGCCGCGCTGAGCGAGCAGTTCCACGTCACGCTGACGCCGTTCAACCTGCTGCTCGCCGCCATCGCGGGCGCCATCGGCTGCAACCTAGGCTCCGAGGTCGCCTACTGGGTCGGGGCCAAGGGCGGACGCCCGGCCATCCTCAAGTACGGCCGCCTCCTCCTCGTGTCGAAGAAGGAGATCGAGCTCGCCGATCGCTGGTTCGAGAAGCGGGGCGACATCATCATCCTCGTCGCCCGCCTCCTCCCCGTCATCCGCACGTTCATCGCGTTCCCGGCCGGCGTCGCGCGCATGAACCGCACCAAGTTCCACGTCTACACCTTCGTCGGCTCGCTGCCGTGGTGCTACGGCCTGGCCCTCGTCGGTCAGAAGCTCGGCATCGAGCTCCTCGACGAGCACTCACCGCTCAAGCACTTCATGCACCGGGCGGACGCGGTCATCGGAGGCGTGGTCATCGTGGCGGCGGCGTACTTCATCTGGTCGCGCATCAAGGTCTACCGGCAGTACAAGTTAGAGGCGGCCACCAAGCCTGCGACCGCGGCCGCCAAGGCCGACTGACCGCCCTCAGCGCGCCTCGTCGGCCAGCGCGCGCCCGCTCTCCTCACCCTGGCGAATGCAGTCGGGGATCCCGACGCCGTCGTAGCCGCCGCCCGCGACGCGGAGCCCCGGGGCGGCCTCGCGCAGGCGCCTCCGGATGGTGCGCAGGGTGACGAGGTGGCCCACGCGCATCTGCGCGCTGGAGTGGTCGAAGCGGAAGACGCGCGTCATCGTCGGCGCGGCGTCGATGCCCATGAGCGTCGCGAGCTCGGCCCGCGCGGCGCTCACGAGAGACGCGTCGTCGCGGTCCACCCCGGCGACGAAGACGCGCAGGAGCACGTGCCCTTCGGGCGCGCGCCCCTCCCACTTGCTCGAGATCCACGTGCACGCCATGATCGCGCGGCCGGCGGTGCGCGGGACGACGAAGCCGACCCCGTCGAGCGGGTGCGCGACGTCGGACCGGCGGTAGCCGAGGAAGACCGTCGTGCTCGAGCCGAACGCGATCGACGCGAGCGCGCGCGCGAGCTCGGCGTCCACGTCCGCGACGAGCTTCGCCGCCGCGTACGCCGGCGCCGCCAGCAGCACCGCGTCCGCCTCGAGCCGCTCGCCGCCCTCGAGCCGCACCGACCACCCGCCCTCCGGGTGCTCCGCGCGCGCCAGCCCCTCCACCGGCATCCCCGAGCGCAGCGACACCCCTTCCTCGCGCAAGCGGTCGACGAGCGCGTCGACGAGCGCGTGCGTCCCGCCCTCCAGCGACATGAACGGGCTCGCCCCCGAGCGGGCGCGCCTCGCCACGAGCATCCCGCGCACGAGCGACCCGTGCTCTTGCTCCATCGCGACGAGCTGCGGGAACGCCGCGCGCACCGAGATGTCGCTCGCGTCCCCGGCCGAGACGCCCCCGAGCAGCGGCGCCACCAGCCGCTCCGCCGCCTCGCGGCCGAGGCGCCGCGTCGCGAAGTCGGCGATCGACTCGTCGTCGTCGCCCTCGAAACGCCGCACCGGCACCAGCGGCTCGAGCGCCATGCGCGCCTTGCCGCGCCACGTGAAGAGCCGCGTCCCGATGAGCGGGCGAATGCGCGTGGGCACCCCGAGCACGAGCCCCTCGGGCACCGAGTGCAGGCGATCGCCCCAGCCGATGTAGAAGCGCCGGTTCTCGGGCCGCGTCCCCATGAGGGCGCCGCCGAGGCCGAGCGCGCGGGCCAGCGCGGTCGCCTGGGGCTTCGTGACGACCCACGAGTCCGCCCCCGCGTCGAGGAGGAAGCCGTCCACCCGCTCGGTGACGAGGACGCCGCCGAACCGTGGCGCGCGCTCGACCACGGCGATGCGCACGTCGCGCCCGAGCTCGCGCGCCCGGAGGAGCGCCGCGCGCGCCCCGGCGAGACCGGCGACGCCGCCGCCGACGACGAGGATGCGCCAGGGGAGCGCCACGTCAGCCGTGCCCCGGCGGACGAAGCAGCGGCCGGGCGACGTCGGCGAGAACCTCGACGAGATCGTCGTCGTCGTTGAGTGAGGGGGCTCGTACCGCGGCGAGGCCGCGCTCGCGGGCCATGGCCGTCGCCTCGATGTCGAGGTCGTAGAGGATCTCCACGTGGTCGGCGAGAAAGCCGATGGGCGCGAAGACGACGCGGGCATCCCCGCGCGCCGCCGCCTCGTCGAGCGCGGACGCGAGGTCCGGGCCGAGCCACTCGCCGGGCACCCCGAAGCCCTGGCTCTGGAAGGCCACCGTGGTGCGGACGGCGGGCCCCAGCAATCCGGCGACCGCCGCCGCCGAAGCGCGCACGTCGCGCTCGTAGGGGTCGCCGCGCTCGACGACGGCGCGGGGCAGGCTGTGGGCGGTGAAGACCACGGTGGTCCTCGCCGGCTCGCCGAGAGCGACGCGGATGCGCTCCGCGAACGCCGCGTGGAGCTTCGGGCTCTGCCCCCAGCTGGGTGCGCACGCCACCGTCACGCCGGTACCCTCCGCCCCGCGCCGCGCGTCCTCCGCGTAGACGTGCGCCGAGTGCTGCGCCAGCGGCACGACCGCGACGTGCCCGATCCCCTCCGCCGCGAGGCCGGCGAGGACGTCGCGCACGTAGGGCCGCCACAGCCGGTTGGCCCACGCCGTACGCACGCCGAGCCGCCCCGCCAGCTTCGCCGCGACCCGCGCGTTGATGGCGTTGAGCGGCGACTGGCCGCCGATGGCCTCGTAGCGACGCCGCAGCTCGGCGACGAGCTCCGGGCCCGGCGGATGACCGCGCCGCACCTGCGTGACGAACGCCGCGAGATCGTCGAGGTCCTCCACCGTGCCGTGGGAGACCAGGAGCACCGCGACGGTCATCGCCCGCCGCTCATCGCGCGCTGGCCTCGTGGACGAAGTCGGTCACCGCCTTCACGTTGTCGACCGGCGTCTCCGGCGTGATGCCGTGGCCCAGGTTGAAGATGTGCCCCGCGCGCCCCGCGGCGGCGTCGAGGACGCGCTTCGCGTGCTTCACCGCGACGTCGCGCGTGGCGAGGAGCGCGCACGAGTCCATGTTCCCCTGGACGGCGCGGTCGTACCCCACGCGCGCCCACGCCTCGGCGAGCGGCGTGCACCAGTCGATGCCGATGACCGTCCCGCCCGCGTCGCGCATCGGCTCGAGGAGCGTCGCGGTTCCCACGCCGAAGTGGATGACCGGGACCCCGGCCTTCGTGACGTCGCCGAGGATGTGGCGCACGTGCGGCTGGATGTGCTCGACGTAGTCCGCGGGGGCGAGGTCCCCGACCCACGAGTCGAAGAGCTGCACCGCGTCGGCGCCAGCCGCGATCTGCGCGAGGAGGTAGCGCCGCACCACCTCTGCGAGCTTCTCCATCAGGGCGCGGAAGTCGTCCGGTGCGCCGAACATGAGCTTCTTCGTCTTCGCGAAGTTCGCGCTCTTGCCGCCCTCGATGAGGTAGCTCGCCAGCGTGAAGGGCGCGCCGGCGAAGCCGATGAGCGGCACCTTCAGCTCCCCCTTCTTGAGCAAGCGGATGGCGTCGAGCACGTAGGGCAGCCCCTCCTCGGGGTCGATGAGGCGCAGCCGGTCGATCTGCGCGCGCGACGCGATCGGCTCGTGCACGACGGGCCCCTCGCCCTTGGCGAACTCGAACGAGGCGCCCATCGGCTCGAGGGGGAGCAGGATGTCGGCGAAGAGGATGGCCGCGTCGACGCCGTGGACGAGGGGCTGCTTGGTGACCTCGACCGCGAGCTCGGGCTGCTTGCAGATCTCGAGGAGCGTGTGCTTCTCGCGGAGCTTGCGGTACTCGGGCATGTAGCGCCCGGCCTGACGCATGAACCAGACGGGCGTCGCGTCGACGGGCTCGCGGCGGCAGGCGCGGAGGAAGCGGTCGTTCACGAGCCGTAAGGTAGCACCGAGCGGGACCCGCCCGGATCGGCCGAGGTCAGCATGCGCCCTCGCGAGGTCAGGACGCGTCCTCGCGGGGTCAGGGCACGTCCTGGCGAGCTCGGGACGCGTCCTCGCGAGGTCAGGACGCGTCCTCGCGAGCTCGGGACGCGTCCTCCCGAGCTCAGGGCGCGTCCGCCCGAGCTCAGGGCGCGTCCTCCCGAGCTCAGGACGCGTCCGCCCGAGCTCAGGGCGCGTCCGCCCGAGCTCAGGGCGCGTCCGCCCGAGCTCAGGGCGCGTCCGCGCGAGGTCACCACGCCCCCTGCACCGCGAGCCCGGTGACGCCCGTGCCCACGAGCGGGACGAGCACCGGCCCATCGCCGGCCGTCGCCTGCCCGAGGAGGCGCCGGCGGAAGGCTCGGCCCGTCGTGAAGCCGATGGCGTGGCCGATGAGGGCGCCCGCGAGGACGTCGGAGGCCCAGTGGCGGTCGCCGTCGACGAGGCCGAAGCCGATGGCCAGCGCGGCGGGGTAACCCACGAAGGGGATCCACGGCTCTTCGGGGTAGTAGCCCGTCAGCGCCGCCGCGACGGCGGTCGTCCCCACGGTGTGGCCCGACGGCCAGGCGGGGCCCGTCGGCAGGGCCAGCGACTGGAAGGGCCGGAAGTCGTGCGCGTACGACGGGTGGTCGAGGCGATCGGGCGCCTCGGGGTCGCCGCCGTTCAGCGGGTAGACGCGGCCGACGCCGACCTTGAGCACCGCGGTCGTCAGGAGGGCGACGGCGAGGGCCTGGATGGCCGCGCTGCCGGCGCCGGCGGTCTTCCGGTCGTGCGCGGCGAGGCCGACGAGGTACAGCGCGGGTGCGACGACGAGGGGCACGACGTACCCGGCGACGTTGGCCAGGTCGCCGTAGCCGGAGACGACGAGGTGCTCCTGCACGCCGACGCGGATGGCCTGGTCGACCCCGCCGAAGGCCATGACGCCCGTGCCGGCGACCGCGCCGCCGTAGAAGAACAGGTTCGTCCCCGTGAAGTCGGCCACGAGGTCGGCGCCGACGGCGTCGATCGGCGTGGGCAGCGGAGGCGGGGTCGGAGCGGGCTGCGCCTCCGCATCGCCGGCGGACGCGACGAGCGCGACGGCGAGGAGGAGGGTGACGTGAAGGATCGACGAGGACGAACACGATGGGATCGTGGACGAGCCCGAGCCCGTCCACGCTGACGTGCAGGGGTCACGGAAAGACGTGAACGGCTCCCGTGACTCCTTCACCTGAACGTCCACCGGCTCGGGCTCGTGAACGACTTCGTCGTGCTCGTCCACGTCACCGTTCACGTCTCCCTCTTCCGACGCCCCTCAGTCCGCCGGCTCGTAGAGCGTGACGCCGCGGTGGACCACTTCGTTGTTCGAGTCCGGAGGGTGCCACTCGACGCGCGCCATGACGTCGAGCGCACCGAAGACCATCGTGGTCGTCGCGTACATCGGGTACATGCTCGGGTCGTTCAGGATCATCACCGCCCACGTCGTCATCGCCGACGTCACCTGGGCCTGCTGCATCAGCACCCACCCCGGGGGCACGGGCTGGTTCTCGGTGTCGACGCAGCACTCGATGTCGGCCGGCCCCGGGCAGTAGCCCGAGTACGACGTGTGGTTGCCGAGCGCCGCGCACGACGACACGAGGATGCACTGGCCGCTGACGTAGAAGACCTCGCAGCCGCCTTCGACGTCGCCCGCGGCGTCGGTCGGGGGCTCGTCGAGGGCGTCGGCGCCGCCCGCGTCGCTCGCGGCACCGGCGTCGCCGTCGACCAACGCGCCGTCCTTCATGCTCCCGTCCATTCCCGGGGGCGCCCCGTCCGGGCCCGTCGCGTCGGCCGACGTGGCCGCGTCCGCCGCCCCGGCGGGACCGGAATCGGTGCTCGAGCAGCCGACCGCGAGGACGACGGGGACGGCGAGCGCGGCGACCGCGGCGAACGCAAGGGCGGCGGCGGGCGAGCAGCGGCGCATCCGCAGTCGGCGGGCCCTAGGCCTTCTGGTTGTAGTTCGTGTTCTCGAGCAAGATGACGTTCGTCTTGCTGCGCGTCTCGCCGACGCTCGTCACGTAGACCGCCGGCTGGTCCTGCACCGGGCACACCTTCTCGCACGCGCCGCATCCGACGCAGAGCCCAGGGTCCACGTGCGGCCGCTGCAGGTGCACCGTCTTCATCGCGGGCGGCGAGCCGTCGGGGCCCGGCTTGCTGTCGCGCACCGTCGCGTCCACCTCTTCGACCCAGATCGCCTTCGGCGACGTCGGGCAGAACTCCTCGCACACGATGCACGGCGTCTGCATCGACCACGGCAAGCACCGCCCGTGATCGTAGAACGCGGTGCCGATCTTGATGGGCGGCTGCCCGATGCCCATCTTCTGCTTCTCGGTGATCTTCTGGATCGCGCCGGTCGGACAGACCTGGCCGCAGAGCACGCACGAGAACTCGCAGTACCCGACGCGCGCGATCAGGATCGGCGTCCAGAGCCCCTCGATGCCGCCCTCGAAGAACGAGGGGTGGAGCGCGTTGTTCGGGCACACCTTCATGCACTCGGCGCACCGGATGCACCGCTCGAGGAAAGCGCGCTCCTCCACCGCCCCGGGCGGGCGGATGACCTTCGACTGGTAGTTCACGTCGAGCGAGTCGGCCACGCGCGCGGCCGGCAGGAACATCGCCCCCGCGCCCACCGCGGCGAGCGCGGTGCGCCGCTGCGTGTCGGGCACCGTCACCGTGCTCAGGCGGTTCGGCAGGAACGTGAACTTGATCACGTCCTCCGGGCACGCGTTCTCGCAGTTCATGCACATGTGGCACTCGTCCTGGCGCCACTTCACGCCGCCCTGAGGGCTGTCGGCGCCCTGGCAGTGGACGATGCACAGGTTGCAGTCGGTGCACTTCGCGTGGTCCTTCTTCATCCCGAAGAGCGCGAACCGGGAGAAGACGCCGAGGAACGCCCCCAGCGGGCAGAGCACGCGGCACCAGAAGCGCGGGATGAACCGGTTCGCGAAGAGGACCGCGACGAGCAGGAAGACGATGAACCAGGTCTGGTGGAAGTAGAACTGCTTCGACTGCCAGACGGTGCTCGCGAGGAAGTCCTGCGCGTGGTCGGCGGCGCCCTGCACGGAGCGCGACGGAACGTCCTGCGCCGCGCCGAGGCCGCGGTGCGAGAGGTACTGCACCCCCGGGATGACGCCGAGGCCGATGGACCGGACGGCGATGCAGATCGGGTCGAAGAGACCACCGATGGCGCTCCCGCCGATGCCCGCGACGAGGAAGGCGTAGAGCAGGTAGTACTTCACCCGCTGGTAGCTGTGCGTCTTGTTGGCCTCGACGCGCGGACCGCCGCGGCCTTTCTTGCTCGGGAGGATCCACGCGAAGAAGTGGTGCAGCGTCCCGAACGGGCAGATCCAGCCGCAGAAGACGCGGCCGAAGATCATCGTGAGCGCCAGGAGGCCCACGCTCCAGAGGAGGCCCCGGTACACGGTGTGGGTCGAGAGAACGGTCATCGCCCCGACGAAGGGGTCGGCGAGGAGGAACGCCTCGACGGGGAGCGGCAGCCGGACGGCGGTGTCGGCCCGCGCGGCAAAGGAGCCGCGGAACCCCGTCTGGAAGAGGAAGTACATGAAGACGGCGAAGAAGAGGACCTGCGAGGCGCGGCGCGCCCACTTGAGGACGACGGCGATGCGACGCGGGGGGATGCCGCTACCGGGGAGCTTCGACTTGGGCTTGGCGGGCTTTGTGGGCGCGGACGCAAGCGCGGGCGCGGACGCAAGCGCGGGCGATGGCAGCCGCGAGCTGACGAGCGCCGGCATGGGCGCCGCGTCGAGCGCGGTGACCGGCCCGGCCTTCCCGGTCAACCAGGGGATCGGGTCCGGGTGAGAGGACTGCGTCACCGGTCAGACCTCCTTCACGCGGAGGTTCTCCCAGCGTGTCGTCCCGAGGCCGCGCGACTCGCCCATGGCGAGGTACGCCATGTTCTCGCGCTTCTGACCGATGAGCGTGCACCCGAACGAGTCCGCGGCGACCTGGTCGACCGTCGCGACGATGGTGTGCATGTCGCGCGCGTCGTCGATGTTGCCGCCCTGGGGCCCGTTTCGCATCAGGACGCGCCACGCGTCCACGACGACCAGCGTCGGTCGCATGAAGGTCGCCAGGTCGGCGATGGACGTGTCGATGTTCTGGTGCAGCCGGTTTCGCCGGCCGCCGAGCACGCCGTACCAGTTCTTCATCGCCGCCGTGTACTTGGCGAGGTTGTGGTGCTTGGCGATGGGCACGTTGATGACCTTGTCGGCGTCGACGAGCGTCGTGAAGATGGGCCACTCGTCGAGCACGTCGCCCTTGAGGCGCATCGTGCGGAACCGGTGCTCCTGCGGAAGCACCACCTCGGCGCCCGAGTCGTAGGACGCGCGCCAGATGCCCGAGCGCTGGAAGCAGCGGTTCGGATCGTTGCAGGAGCCATCTGCCACGACGACCTTCTTCGCCCCGGCGTCGAACGCGAGCCTGATGACGGCGGCGACCACCTCGGGGTTCGTGTTGGCGGCGTGGATGGGCATGCGATCCCAGCCGATGTTCGGCTTCACCACGACGACGTCGCCGCGCGACACGAACTTCTTCATCCCGCCCAGCGCGTCGACGGCGCGCTTCACGAGCTCCTCGGGAGTCGCGGTCGGGTGGGGCGAGTCGTCCCCTGCTTCTTTCGCGGCGGCCCGGGCGATGGCCAGCTGGGCGTGCTCCGCATCGCGCTCCGCCATGCGGTAGTCCCGCACCTGACGCGCCGCGCTCGACTGCACGACGTCGAAGCCCCCGTGGTCCCAGAGCAGACGGCTCCCGGCCGCGGCCGCCCCGAGCACCCCGGCCATCGCACCCAGGCGCACGAGCGCATCGCGGCGCGTCGTCGGCGCCACGTCGGGACTGGCCGACGGGCCGGGCGGCGGTTTGGCGGACGGAAGGGTCACCGGGATTCCATACCCCGCATCCCGAGGGGTCGGCAACTTAGGCCCACGGCGCGCCTACATCGTGCGCTCGCGCTGGGCCCCTCCCCCTCTCCCCGGGGTGCCGGCTCACTTCGGCATGCCGTGGCCGGGCCCGAGGATGCCCTTCATCTTCGCGACGGGGTCGAAGCCTTCGACGTGGGGCGGGTGGTGGCAGTCCAGGCACCGCGACGCCGGCGGCTGGGCGATGATCCGCGTCTTGTCGACCGGGTTCTGCACGTGCCGCGAGCCGGGCCCGTGGCACACCTCGCACTGCACGTCCCGGAGCTTGTCGACGTGCGTCACCGTGCTCCCGCCAGGCTGCTCGTAGCCCGTCACGTGACACGAGACGCACTCCAGGTTGAACTCCTTGAACTGGCTCGAGAGGGTCGCGTACGCGTGCGCGTGGACCGTTCCGTTCCAGACCTCGCGCGGCCCGGGGTGGCAGCTCGAGCACACCTCGATGCCGACGTACGACGCCTGGTCGGGCGCCGGCGGCGGCGCCACGCGATCCGCGAAGGCCACCCGATTGTGATCGTCGACGGCCTTGTAAAACGAGAGGAGGTCCGCCTCCGTCGCCGGGTCCTTCCCCAGCGAGTCGCGCATCTCCTTGACCGAGTAACGGAAGAAGCTTCCCTTGGCCGGTGCCGGCTTGGCGTCCAGCGCGTCGCGCTGCGCCTCCAGCGACGCGAGCTCCTGCTTCCGCGCCGCGACGTCGGCCGGAGCGACCGCCGGATCGCGCTCCCACGCCGCGAGCTTCACGTGGAGCTCGTCGATCCGCCGCGCCAGGTCCTCGCGCTTGCGAGCCCGCTCGAGCCCCGTCGCGTCCGCGAACTTCACGACGTGCCCGGGCACGAGCGGCTCGCGGACGTAGAGGTCGAGCACCGCCACGCTCTGGAGGTGATTGGCCGCCTGGACGATGAGCACGTCGCCCACCTGCTCGCCCTGCGGCGCGGTGGTGTTCGTGTCGCCGTTCGAGCGGGGCGCGCCGACCACGACCGCGGTCAGCTCCGGCACCGCATCCGCGATGCGCTTGGCCTCGCCCCGACCGACGGCGGCCAGCGCGACGAGGACCTCGGCCCCCTGCTTCTTCGCGTCCTCCACGCCGCGCTTGATCACGTCCGCGACGCCCCCCGCGGGCGCCGGCGTCTTCGTCTGCCCGTAGCCGACGAACCCGACCTTGACCCCGCCCGCCTCGCGCACGACCGCCTTCCCGTCGGCCATGACGGCCCCGCCGCCCGAGGCGTCGGCGAGCTTCGTCAGCCCGTCCGCGCCGTCGTCGAAGTCGTTCGAGCCGGGGGCGAACGCGGCGAAGCCGAGCCCGTGGACGACGCGGGCGATGGTCTGCGCCTTGATGCGATCCTGGTCCGCCCGGTCCCCCTCGAGCTTGTCGTCCATGAAGAAGAGCGGCCCCGCCGACGCGACGAGCGACGCCGGGACGCGGGCCTGCTCGCGCTTCACCCAGGCGCCGAAGTGGTCGAGGCCGCCGAGTTGGTCCTTGGTGCACCCGCACGGCTCGAGGGCCCCGGCCAGATCGGTCACGAAGTAGAGGCGCACGGTGGGGAGGCCACCGTCCGCGCCCGGCCCGGCGGACGGGACGGTGGTCGTCGCCGTCCCCGTCGAGCGGCACCCCTGGCAGGCGGCGAGGCCGAGCGCGGGGAGAAGTGCCGCGAACACGATGTGCCTGAGCGAATGGCGAGTCATTTCGTGATCCCGAGGCCCGTCGATAGATACACTCTCCCTCTGATGTCGTCGGGCGAAAACCTGCCGCGAGGCGTCCCGCGCCCATTGTCGGGCGGCCCGGTCAAGTTCGGCCCGTACTGGCTCGATTCGCGGCTCGCCGTCGGCGGCACGGCCGAAGTGTACGTGGCGCGGCCCATCGACGCGCAGGCGGCGGCGGCCTCGGGGCAGCCGACGCGGCTCATCGTCAAGCGCCTCCTGCCGCACTTCGTGACGGATCCCGAAGGGCGCACGATGTTCGAGCGCGAGGCGGCGCTGCACGCGGCGGTGCATCACGAGAACGTCGTGCAGGTGTACGGCTCGGGCATGGACGGCGAGGAGCCCTGGCTCGCCATGGAGCTCGTCGACGGGTGCGACCTCTACCGGCTGCTCCGCCGGCTCGGCGGCGAGTCGCGCAAGCTCCCCCCGGGCGTGGCCACCCACCTCGCGCGCGAGGTCCTTCGCGCGCTCGAGAGCGTGCACTCGGCGCGCGACGCCGCCGGAACGCCGCTCGGCATCATCCACCGCGACGTCACGCCGTCGAACCTCTACCTCTCGGCCGAGGGGCGCGTGAAGCTCGGTGACTTCGGCATCGCGCGGTCGACCAGCCGCGCCACCATGCGGTCGGCGGGGAGCGCCATGCTCAAGGGCAAGTTCGCCTACCTCGCCCCGGAGCAGGTCGCCGGGGAGCCCTTCGACCACCGGGCCGACCTCTTCGCCCTCGCGGTCGTCCTCGCCGAGATGCTGCTCGGAAAGCCGCTGTTCGCGGGGAGCGGTCAGCTCGCGGTGCTCCTCGCCATCCGCGATTGCCGCATCGAGCCGCTGCGCGAGGCGCGGAGCCAGCTCCCGCGGGGCCTCGTCGACGTCCTCGAGCGGGCCCTGTCGCGCGATCCCGCGCAGCGCCCCCCGAACGCCGCCGCGTTGAGCGCGGCGCTCGCGCCGTTCGACACGAACCCCGCCGCGTCGCGGCTGGAGCTCGGCGCGCTCGTGCGGTGGGTGCAGTCGGCCCCGTCGACGGACCAGCTCCAGGCGGTGCGCGACAGCGCCGGGAAGATCCGCGCCTCGGTGGCGGCGCGCGAGGCCGAGTCGGGCTTCGACTCGGAGCGGTCGACCGGCGAGTACGCGCCGATCCCGTCGCAGGTGCTGACGCAGGGAGGCACGAAGCACGGCCCGTGGGCGTTCGCGCGGCTCGTGGAGGCCATCGCCACCGGGCAGATCGGCCGCGGTGATCAGGTGGACTACATGGGCCGAGGGCTCCAGCCAATCGAGGCGATCGAGGAGCTCGCGCGCTTCCTCCCGGCCCTCACCGCCCAGACGACGAACCGCCTCGGCGAGGTCGGGACGCCGGACTTCGTCGACGACGTGTCGCCGCAGGCGCTCGTCACCGTGCTCCTGCGCGTCGTCGAGACGGAGGCATCGGGCGTCCTCTTCGCGGAAGGCCCGGCGGAGTCGAAGCGAACGCCGCGCGTCGACCCGGGCGGCGAGGGGGGGCGCAAGGAGCTCTATTTCGTCGGCGGGAAGCTCCACCACGTCGCGTCCAACAACGCGAGCGAGCTCCTCGGCGAGTACCTCGTGCGGCGCAAGGTCATCTCGCGCGAGGAGCTCGACTTCGCGCTCGCCGTGCTGCCTCGCTATGGAGGACGGATGGGCGACACGCTCATCTCGCTCGGCCTGGTGGCGTCGCTCGAGATCTTCCGCGCCATTCGCGACCAGGGACGCGACCGCCTGGTCGACCTCTTCCAGTGGCGCACGGGGAAGCTCATCTTCTACGCGGAGCAGAAGCCCCCCCACGTGGAGTTCCCGCTCGACCTCGAGCTCTTGCCGCTCGTCATGGCCGGCATGGAGACCGCTCAACCCGGCGACGCGCCGCTCCAGGCGTGGCGCGCCCGCCTCGACGTCACCATCGGCCCGGCGTCCACGATGCGCCCCCGGCCCAAGCTGCGCGAGGCCGCGTGGCCCCCGACGGTCAAGCGGGTCCTCGACGCCACCGACGAGCCGAAGCGCGTGCGCGACATGCTGACCACCGTGGCGCAGGGGGGCGGGACGACCGCCAACGACGCCCTCCGCGCGCTCGAGGTGCTGCTCATCGCGGGCCTCATCGCGGTGCTGTAGCCGCCGCGGGCCGGCGAGGTTCCTTACTTGGCCGCCGCCGAGGCGCCGCCCGCGAAGGGCAGGATCGTCTTCAGGTTCTCGTCGTTGAACCGGAGCTGCAGCCCGAGGAAGTAATCGCGCAGGCTCGGCTCGAAGAGGTAGTCGACGCCGCCGTAGATCCACAGGCTCTTGAGGAACTCGTACGAGATGTAGACGCGGTAGCGCGGCTGGACCTCCTCGCTGAAGCCGAAGAGGTCGTTCACGATCTCGAAGCGGTCCTGCAGGAGGTGAATGTCGAGGCCGATGCCGCCGGTCGACTCCTTGATGCCGAAGCGACCGGTGAAGGGCCCCATGCGCTTGGCGAACTGGAGCGAGAAGCGGAAGCTGTCGGTGGTCGTGGTGGTGATCGTGCGGTAGTGCGCCGGCTCGTTCGGGTTCGTGGTGTCGGTGCTGGTGTCGGTGATCGACGTGAGGCCGCGCGGATCGTTGACGAGCTCCACTTCGTAGTACTTGTCCTCGGTCGGCTGGAGACGGAGCGACACGTAGCTCTTGATGGTGTTCGCGAGGAAGTTGTAGTCCGCGCGAAGGCCCACGATGGTCTGCAGGCGCGTGATGTTCTGCACGTAGTCGTTCACGCCTTCGGCGACGCCCTGCACCTCGTCGACGAGCGCCTCGTCCTTGGTGAGCCGACCGATGGTCCCCTCGCCGCGGTCGATGCGACCGGCGACGCTGTCGGCGTGCTCGAGGGCGCTCTGGAGGCTCTTGCTCGATTGATCGAGGTGCTCGATCGTATCGCGGAGCTCGCCCTTCTGGCCCTCCTTGCTGTCCTTGGCGACGGCCATGAGCTGGCGCACGTCCTCCGTCACGACCCGCACGTTCTCGAGGATCTTCGCGATCTGCGGGTCGGCGTTCCCGGTGATGTTCCGCACGTTGACGAGGGTCTCGCGGACGACCTCGCGGTTCTCGCGGATCGTCCGGTTGAGCGCGTCGGTCGCGTCGGCGACGTTCTGCAGGATGGCCTTGATGTTCTGCCCCCCCTGCTCGGTGCCGATCGAGGCGGCGAGCTGCTGCGCGACCAGCTTGATGCTGTCGGCGATCTCTTTCACCTCCTCCATGATGTCGGACGGGGTCGTCTCCGACACGATCACGTGGATCTCGTCCCCCTCGTGGAGGCGCGGGCGATCGGGCGTGCCCGGCGTGAGGACGATGACCGACTCGCCGAGCAGCGACGTGCTCTTCTTGCCGAGGGTCGCGTTCTCGTAGAGGTCGAGGTCGTTCTTCACCTTCACGTTGAGGCGCGCCTGGCCGTTCTCGAGCTTGATCGAGTCGAGCGTCCCCACCGGGATCCCGGCGATGGTCACGCGCGAGCGCTGGGCGAGCCCCGTCGCGTCGCGGATGTAGGCGTGGACGACGTAGCTGCCGCCGCCGCCCACCTCCGGGCTGACGTACCGGAAGATGCCGTAGGCGGCGGCACCGGAGACGGCGAGGAAGATCCCGACTTTGACCGCCTGGGTGGCTCGTGCCG